>NZ_JAPSIW010000259.1 GCF_031178505.1 Streptomyces sp.
GGGCGGACGTCCGAGATCAGCACCGTCACCAGGGCGGCCTCCGGCACGCTCGCGTGCACCGCGGCCCGTACGGCCTGGGCCACTTCCGGGAGACGGTGACCGGCCCTCGCCGCCACCTCCACCCGTACCCGGCCGTCCTCGTCGCGGTGCACCGCCGGGCCCACCGTGTCCGTCACGCCCGCCACGCCCGTGACCCGCAGCGCGGCCAGGGCCACCGGATCGTCCACCGGTGGGGCCGGCGCCGCCGGCGGGGGAGCGGCGGGCTCCGGCGCGGGGGCCTCGTCCCGAAGGTCGGTCACCCGCAGGTCCACCTCCGCCACCCGCAGGCCCAGGCCGCCCGCCGCCGCGAACAGGGCCTCGCGCAGCTCCTCCGTCAGCTCCGGCAGGGGCCGCCCGGCGACCGCCGCGATCTCGCCCGCGATCCGCAGCCGACCCGGCGGCAACCCGCCCGGCGGCACCGGGAACGGGCCGTCCTCCTCCGCGCCGTGGAGCCCGGCGCGGAACCCGCCCGGCACCACTCCCCGTACCGAGGAGGCCGCTCCTCCCAGTGCCTCCCGTACCGCGCGCTCCGCGATCCACACGCCGTCCGCCGCCTCCCCGAGCGGCAGCAGCCTGCCCGGAGCGAGGCGGCTGCGTACCGCCGCCGTCCAACCCTCAGCCGTCGTCATATGACCCAGCCTGCCGTATCCCCGGGGCGAGACCGGGCAACCACCCTTAATGTGGGCAAAGAACCCCGAAATCTCCCAGAAGGGGCGTAATGCGATGACGGACACCGCACACTCCGGCAACCCCACGGCGGACGAACCGCGCCGTACCTCCGGGTCCAAACGGGGCGGCGGCGACCCGGCCTCCCGGGGCAGGACCACGATCGCCGACGGCGTCGTGGAGAAGATCGCCGGGCTGGCCGCCCGGGACGTCGTCGGCGTCCACGCCATGGGCAGCGGTCTCTCCCGCACCTTCGGCGCCGTCCGCGACCGGGTCCCCGGCGGGGGCGGCACCAAGTCGAGCGTCACCCGGGGGGTGAAGGCCGAGGTCGGCGAGGTGCAGACCGCCCTCGACCTGGAAATCGTGATCGAGTACGGCGTCTCCATCGAGGACGTCGCCGGCGCCGTCCGCGAGAACGTCATCGCCGCCGTCGAGCGGATGACGGGTCTCGAGGTCGTCGAGGTCAACATCGCGGTCAGCGACGTGAAGCTGCCCGAGGACGAGGAAGAAGAGCCGGAGCCGCGGCTCCAGTAGCCGCCGCCGTCCGGCACGGCCGCGGCCGCGCCGCACGCCGTACACCCGCGCGGTGTACGGCGTGCGTCACGCCCGTCCGCACGGCCGGACGACCGAGGAAAGGGACGCATAGATGAGCATGGCGCTGGTCGGCCTGGTGGCCGGCATGGGCCTCGGCTTCGCCGGATACTTCGGCGGTTTCGGGGCGTTTCTGCTGGTCGCCGCATTGGGCGCGATCGGGTTCGTGACCGGCCGGTTCCTCGACGGCGACCTCGAACCGGGGGAGCTGTTCCGGGGCCGCGAACGCGGCGAACGACGGCGGTGACGGCGGGTGACGGCTGACCTCGCACCGCACCCGGTGCGCGATCGCGGCGCGACCACGATCGCGGACCGGGTCGTCGCCAAGATCGCCGCGCAGGCGGCACGGGAGGCGCTGGACAGGATCCCGGAGGGAGGCTCGCCACCGCACGCCTCGGTCGACGTCCACCGTGACGTCGCCCGGGTCTCGGTCAGCCTCGACCTCGACTACCCCACCGACGTCGGGCACCGCTGCCGCGCCGTCCGGAGCCGGGTGCGCAGCCGGGTCGAGGAACTCGTCGGCATGGAGGTCCACGAGGTCTCCGTCCACGTGGAGCGCCTCCACTCCACGCACACGCGGCCCACCGGGCGGAGGGGTGATCTCGCATGAGCGGAACGACCCCGCCGGAGCGCGGACCCGGAGGCAAGGCGGAGCACGAGCCGAGGGCCGCCACCACGAGCGGCACCGGAACCGGGACCACCGGTTCCACTCCCGTGCCCTCCTCGGTCCCCGTCCTCACCGACGGCGCGCCCCCACCGCCGGCCGGCCGCTTCTGGTCGGTACGGCGCGTCCCGGCCGCGCTGCTCGCGGCGGTGATCCTCGGCTGCGCGGCACTGCTGCTGTACGACGTGGCGGCGGTACGGACCGAGCACTCCGCCATGGCCTGGCGCCGCGACCTCACCGACGACCTCGCGACCCGGCCCCTGGACAACGCCTGGGTCCTCGCCGCCGCCGCCCTCGCCGTCCTCCTCGGCCTGTGGCTGCTGGTCCTGGCGCTCACCCCCGGGCTGCGCGCCGTCCTGCCGATGCGCGCGGCCCACTCCGACCTGCGGGCCGGGCTCGACCGGGAGGCCGCCGCGCTGACCCTGCGGGACCGGGCCATGCAGGTCTCCGGCGTCCAGTCCGCCCGGGTGGCCGTCGGCCGTACCAAGGTGAGTGCCCGTGCGGTCTCGCACTTCCGGGACCTCGACGAGGTGCGCGCCGACGTGGAGCGGGCCCTGGACACGGGGATCGACGCGCTCGGCCTCGCCCACCGTCCCACGCTGTCCGTACGGGTGGCCCGGCCGCCCAGGAAGGGGTGAGCCGTGCCGGCCGTCCTGCGTCGCGTCAACCGCGTCCTGATCGCCCTCGTCGGGCTGCTGCTGCTCCTCGGCGGCGGCGCGGTCCTCGCCGCCGGTTTCGATGCTCCGGTCCCGTCCTGGTGGCCCTGGTCGGGCCCCTCCGACGTGCTCCTGTCCACCGCCGACCGGCGCGCCTGGCGGGACCACTCCTGGTGGTGGCCGGCCGCGATCACCGTCCTGGGCCTGCTGGTGCTGCTCGCCCTCTGGTGGCTGCTGGCCCAGTTCCGGCGGGCCCGGCTCGCCGAGGTCCTCGTGGACACCGGCGACGGCGAGGCGGCCGTGCTGCGGGGCCGGGCCCTGCAGAACGTCCTGGAGGCGGACGCCGCCGCCCAGGACGGGGTCGCCCGCGCCAAGGTCGCCCTCACCGGCCGCCGCACCGCTCCCCGTACCCGGATCGCGCTGCTCCTGGAGCCGCACGCCTCCCCGGACGAGGCCCTGGCCGGCCTCGGCAGTCAGGCCCTGGAGCCGGCCCGCAGGTCGGCCGGTCTGCCCGCGCTGCCGGCGGAGGCCCGGCTGCGGGCGGTCCGGCACCGGGCCCGCAGGGTCAGCTGAGGGCAGGCCTCCGGGCCGCCCGGCCCGGCGCGGTTCAGAAGCCGTGCCGGGCACCGCCGTCGACCGGGAGCATCAGGCCGGTCAGGTACGAGGCGGCCGGGGACAGCAGGAACGCCGCCGTGCGCCCGAACTCCTCGGGCGTCCCGTAGCGGCGCAGCGGGATCGCCGCCTCGTTCGCGGCCCGCGCCGCCTCCGCGTCGCCCGTCAGGGCGTCCAGGGACCGCACCCGGTCGGTGTCGATCCGGCTCGGCAGCAGGCCGATCACCCGGATGCCGCGCGGCCCCAGGTCGTTGGCGAGGGACTTCGCGAAGCCGGCGAGCCCGGGGCGCAGGCCGTTGGAGATGGTCAGGCCCGGAATCGGCTCGTGCACCGAGCCCGAGAGCACGAAGCCGATCACGCCGCCCTCGGTCAGCGTCTCGGCCGCCGCGCGGGCCAGCCGCACCGCACCGAGGAAGACCGTGTCGAAGGCCGCCGCCCACTGCTCGTCGGAGTTGTCGGCGGCGAAGCCCGGCGCCGGGCCTCCGACGCTGATCAGGACGCCGTCGAGGCCGCCGAACCGGGCGCGGGCCTCGGCGATCAGCCGGGCCGGCGTCCCGGGGTCCGTGTTGTCCGCGGCGAGGCCCGCCGCGCCCTCGCCGAGCGCGGCGACCGCCTCCGCGACCGACGTCTCCTCGCGTCCGGTGACCAGCACCCGCGCGCCCTCCGCGAGCAGCGCCTCCGCCGAGGCCCGGCCGAGCCCGCGGGTCGCGCCGGTCACCACGTACACGCGGTCCTTCAGTCCAAGATCCATGGCCCTATCCTGCCGTCTCGTCCCGGGCCAGCGCGAGGGCCGTGCCCACCAGGCCGATGTGGCTGAAGGCCTGCGGGAAGTTGCCGAGCTGGCGGCGGGCCACCGGGTCGTACTCCTCCGCCAGCAGCCCCACGTCGTTGCGGAGCGTCACCAGCCGCTCGAAGAGGGCGCGGGCCTCCTCGCGCCGGCCGGTCAGCCACAGGGCGTCCGCCAGCCAGAACGAGCAGACGAGGAAGGTGCCCTCCTGCCCCGGCAGGCCGTCCACCGCGCCCGAGTCGGGGGTGTAGCGGCGCAGGAAGCCGCCGTGCATCAGCTCGGCCCGGACCGCGTCGACCGTCCCGACCACCCGGGGGTCGTCCGGCGGCAGGAAGCCCACCTGCGGGATGAGGAGCGTGGCGGCGTCCAGCTCGCGGGAGCCGTACGACTGGGTGAAGGTGTTGCGGTCCGGGTCGTAGGCCTTCGCGCAGACATCGGCGTGGATCTCGTCGCGCAGCGCCCGCCACCGCGCCGGGTCCCCGGGAAGCGACGGGTCCTCCTCCAGGGTGCGCACCGCCCGGTCGGCCGCGGCCCAGGCCATCACCTTCGAGTGGGTGAAGTGGCGGCGGGGCCCGCGCACCTCCCACAGCCCCTCGTCGGGCTCGCGCCAGGTCGACTCCAGGAAGCCGAGCAGACTCAGCTGGAGGTTCCAGGCGTGCCGCTGCGCCGGGATCCCCGCCTCCCTCGCCCGGTACAGGGAGTCCATGACCTCGCCGTACACGTCGAGCTGGAACTGCTCGACGGCCGCGTTCCCGGTCCGCACCGGCAGCGAGTCGGCGTAGCCGCGCAGCCAGGGCAGGGTGGTCTCGGGGAGCCGGCGTTCCCCGGCGGGCCCGTACATGATCTGGAGGTCGGCCGGGTCACCGGCCACCGAGCGCAGCAGCCAGTCCCGCCAGGCGGCGGCCTCCTCTACGTACCCGGCGTCGAGCAGCACCCCGAGGGTGAGGGAGGAGTCGCGCAGCCAGCAGGCGCGGTAGTCCCAGTTCCGCACGCCGCCGATCTCCTCGGGCAGCGAGGTGGTGGGGGCCGCCATGATCCCGCCGGTGGGGGCGTAGGTCAGGGCCTTGAGGGTGATCAGCGAGCGGACGACCGGATCCCGGTAGGGGCCCTGGTAGGTGCAGCGGGACACCCACTCCCGCCAGTCCGCGAGGGTGTGTGCGAGGGACTCGTAGGGGTCCACGAGTGCGGGCCGGGCCTCGTGCGAGGGGTGCCAGGTGAGGACGAAGGCCACCTTCTCGCCGGCGGCGACGGTGAAGGAGGAACAGGTGGCGTGCTGCTGCCCCCAGGTCTTCACCGGCGGTTCGCTGCGCAGCCAGACCGCGTCCGGCCCGGCGACGGCGACCCGGTGCCCCTCGGAGCGGCGCACCCACGGCACGATCGAGCCGTAGTCGAAGCGGAGCCGCAGTACGGAGCTCATCTCGACGGAGCCGCTGACCCCCTCCACGATCCGCACCACGTCGGGCGCCCGGTCGCGGTGCGGCATGAAGTCGACGACCTTGACGGTGCCGGTGCGGGTCTCCCAGTACGTCTCCAGGACCAGCGAGTCCTCCGCGTAGCGGCGCGTGGTGCAGCGGGTCGCGCCCTGCGGGGCGATCCGCCAGTGGCCGTTGTCCTCGTCGCCGAGGAGGGCGGCGAAACAGGCGGCGGAGTCGAAGCGGGGGAGACACAGCCAGTCGATCGACCCGTCGCGTCCGACGAGCGCGGCGGTCTGGAGATCCCCGATGAGGGCGTAGTCGTCGATACGTTGCGTCACGCTTTGGGCTGTTCCCGCAAGTGGGGAGGGTCAATCAAATGGACGACGTGGCCTGCGTCGCGGTGCCGCCCGCGCCGGGCGGTCCGGCCGTGCCGCCGTCACCGCTCCCGCCGTCGTCGCCGGTGCGGGCGGCGGCCTCCCGGTCCCGCTTCTCCCGGCGTACCAGGACGAACCAGCCGACCGGCACACCCGCCGCGAACAGCCACCACTGCACGGCGTACGCCATGTGCGCGCCGATCGAGTCGTGGTCGGGCTCCGGGACCTGCTCGGGCGTGCCGCCGGCCGGCGCGGGCCCCGTCTGCTCCACGTAGCCGCCGAGCACCTCGCGGCCCGTCAGTTCGGCCTGCTGCGCGCTGCTGATCAGCATGACCTGACGGTCCGGCAGGCCCTTGAGGTCCTTGATGCCGCTCGCGCCGGTGGTCTCGTCGGCCTTGAGGCGGCCGGTGACGGTGACCTCGCCCCGGGGAGCCGGCGGCACCGGCGGGTAGGAGCGCTGGTCACCGGCGGCCGGGATCCAGCCGCGGTTGACGAGGACGATCCGGCCGTCGCGCAGCACCAGGGGGGACAGGACGTGGAAACCCACCCGGTCGTCGGCGGAGGTGCGGCGGCGGACGACCACCTCGTGGGCGGTGTCGAAGGTGCCCGTGGCCGTGACCCGGCGCCAGTAGTCGGCGCGGGGGACGGTGTGACCGGGGGAGGTGAGCCGCTCGACCGGTACCGGCTCCGCCCGGAGGTTCTCCTCGATCAGGGCGTTCTGGGCGACCCGGCGCTCGTGCCGGTGGAACTGCCAGAAGCCCAGCTCGATCATCACCGGGATGAGGACGAGGGCGACGAGGGTCAGGATCACCCACTGCCGGGACAACAGGAAGCGGTACACCCCATGACCGTACAGCGCGGGCCACGGGGTGCACGCACGGGGGGTTCGGGTGGCTTGCCCCGCCTCGCCCCGCCCAAAATCGTTTCTTCACTTCCCTCGGCGGGCCCGGGTGTCTCCCGGTCCCCGGGCCGGTCCGGCTCACACCCTGTCCACGATGCCCGCCTTTCCCTCCGCCCGGGCGCAGTGCGCGCCGCAGTACCAGGTGCCGTCGACCTCGACGCCCTGTCCGATGATCTGGACCCGGCAGTGCTCACAGATGGGCGCCATGCGGTGGATGGCGCACGCGAAGCAGTCGAAGACGTGCACAGCACCCTGCGCATGGACTTCGAAGGACATGCCGTAATCGTTTCCGCAGACCTCACAACGTGCCATGCGCCACAGGGTGGGGCCCCGGGCGGAATCGTGCCGCGCGGCACGCCCGCCGGGGGCGGGCGCGTCACCCGTCTGCCGGGGCCACGTCCCGCAGGAGCTGCACGTAGGCCGCCTCGTCGACGACCGGCGTGCCGAAGGACTTCGCCTTCAGCGTCTTGGACGTGGCGGCCTCCGGGTCGTTGGTGACGAGGAGGCTGGTGAGCCGGGAGACGCTCGTGGCGACGTGCAGTCCGGCTTCGACCGTCCGGTCCTCCAGGAGCTCGCGGTCGACCGAGGTGTCCCCGGAGAACGCGACGCGCATCCCCTGCTTGAGCGGCGCGCCCGTCTCGTACCGGCCGGGGTTCGGGTACGGGCACGGCGGGCGCTTGCGCGAGGGACGCCAGCCGCCCGCCCGGTACCCGCCCGGGTACGAGGCCGCGTACCCCGTGGGGCCCGTGGCCTGCCGGCCGATCGCGGGCCGCGCCGCGTCCGGGGTCCACTCGGTCAGCGGGCGGCACTCCAGGAGCGGCAGCCGTACGTTCCGCTCGGCCGCCGCGTGCAGGCTCGGCCGGAAGGCCTCCGCGAGCACCCGGGCGTCGTCGAGCGCGTTGTGCGCCCGCCGCTGGACCACCCCGAAGTGCGCCGCGAGCGACTCCAGCTTGTGGTTGGGCAGCGGCAGCGCGAGCTCCTTGGACAGCGCGATGGTGCACAGCCGCTGCTTCACCGGCGCGGCGCCCCGGGCACGGGCGTACTCGCGGGCGATCATCTGCCAGTCGAACATGGCGTTGTGCGCGACCAGGACGCGGCCCTCCAGGCGCGCCGAGAACTCGGCGGCGATCTCCGGGAAGAGGGGCGCGCCTTCCAGGACGTCACTGGTGAGGCCGTGGATCCAGACCGGTCCGGGATCGCGTTCGGGGTTGACGAGCGTGTACCAGTGGTCCTCGACGTTCCCCTGCGCGTCGAGCCGGTAGACGGCAGCCGACACTATCCGGTCGTCACGGGCGAGGCCGGTGGTCTCCACGTCGACGACCGCGTACCCCTGCGGGTAGGCGGCCGGCCACGTCGGTGCTGTCGTACGGTCGTCGAGCATGGTCACTGAGAATACGGCCCACGACCGACAGTCCCGCCCCCGGTGTCCTGGATGTCCCTGATGTCCGGTGAAGCCCCTTCAACTCCTCCGCCCCGGCGACGCCTTGCCGCCCGCCCGCCCCGGGCGGGTCGGTCCACGGCCGGCGGGCGCCCGGACGCGACGCTCCTGGGGTGACCGAACCCACCGCGCACGACGAACCCCGCGGCGGCCTCGGCACCGCCTCAACTGGCTGCGGGCCGCGTGCTCGGGGCCGACGACGGAGTCGTCTCCACGGCGGGACCGGTCC
>NZ_JAPSIW010000974.1 GCF_031178505.1 Streptomyces sp.
CCGAACCGCCCAGACCCGCGTCCAGCAGACCAGCCACCTCGTCGAACGCAACCGCGAACGCCGGAAACGACGCGTACAACTCCCGCGCCATGCCCGCACGCTGAGCACCCTGACCGGTGAAGAGGAAGCCGAGGCGGCCGCCCGTCTTCTCACCGCGCACCAGGTTCGGGGAGGTGCCGCCCTCCGCGAGGGCCTGGAGGCCGGCGAGGAGCTCCTCCCGGTCGTGACCGGTGACGACGGCCCGGTGGTCGAGGGCCGCGCGGCCGGTCGCCAGGGAGTGACCGACGTCCAGCGGGGAGAGGGCCGGGTCGGCGGTGAGGTGGTCGTGGAGACGGCGGGCCTGGGCGCGCAGCGCGTCGGCCGTCCGGCCCGACACCGTCCAGGGCACGACGGGCAGGCCCACCGGCTGCTCGGGGGCGGGCGCCGGCTCCTCCGCCGGCGGCTGCTCGATGATCACGTGGGCGTTGGTGCCGCTGACGCCGAAGGCGGAGACGGCCGCGCGGCGGGCGCGCTCGGTGGCGGGCCACTCCCGGGCCTCGGTGAGGAGTTCGACGGAGCCCGAGTCCCAGTCCGCCATGGGCGTGGGCCGCTCGACGTGCAGGGTGCGGGGCAGGACGCCGTGCTCCATGGCCTGGATCATCTTGATGACGCCGCCGACACCGGCGGCGGCGACGGTGTGCCCGATGTTCGACTTGAGGGAGCCGAGGTAGAGCGGCCGGCCCTCGGGGCGGCCCTGGCCGTAGGTGGCCAGCAGGGCCTGCGCCTCGATCGGGTCACCGAGGCGGGTGCCGGTGCCGTGCGCCTCGACCGCGTCGACGTCGGCGGTGGTCAGACCGGCGTCGGCGAGGGCCTGGCGGATGACCCGCTCCTGGGAGGGGCCGTTGGGGGCGGTCAGGCCGTTGGACGCGCCGTCCTGGTTGACGGCCGAGCCCCGGATCACCGCGAGGACGCGGTGGCCGTTGCGGCGCGCGTCGGACAGCTTCTCGACCACGAGCATGCCGACGCCCTCGGACCAGGAGGTGCCGTCGGCGTCGGCGGAGAAGGACTTGATGCGGCCGTCGGGGGCGAGGCCGCTCTGCCGGGAGAAGTCGACGAACCCGCCGGGGGTCGCGGTCACGGTGACGCCGCCGGCCAGCGCGAGGTCGGACTCGCCGGAGCGCAGCGACTGGATCGCCAGGTGGAGGGCGACCAGCGAGGACGAGCAGGCGGTGTCGACGGAGACGGCCGGGCCCTCCAGGCCGAGGCTGTAGGCGACGCGGCCGGAGGCGACGCTGCTGAGCTTGCTGGTGAGCAGGTAGCCCTCGAACTCCTCGGGGCCCTCCAGGCCCAGGTAGCTCTGCTCGATGATGCCCGCGAAGACGCCCGTGCGGCTGCCGCGCAGCGTGTCGGGGTCGATGCCGGCCTGCTCGAAGGCCTCCCAGGAGGTCTCCAGGAGGAGGCGCTGCTGCGGGTCCATGGCGAGGGCCTCGCGCGGCGAGATGCCGAAGAAGCCGGCGTCGAAGAGTCCCGCCTCGTGGAGGAAGCCGGCCTGGCGGGTGTAGGAGGTGCCGGGTCGGGCCGGGTCGGGGTCGTAGAGGCGCTCCAGGTCCCAGCCGCGGTCGGTGGGGAAGTCGGTGATGGCGTCGGTGCCCTCGGCGACGAGCCGCCACAGGTCGTCGGGCGAGGCGACGCCGCCGGGGAAGCGGCAGGCCATGCCGACGACGGCGATGGGCTCGGCGGTCTCGGCCGCCTCCAGTTCGGCGATCCTGCGGTTCGCCTTCTGCAGGTCGACGGTGACCCGCTTCAGGTACTCGACCAGCTTCTCTTCGTTCGACGGGTTGGACATCGGGTTCGTGCTCTCCTCGGGCGAAGGCGGAAGGCGCAGGCGGAAAGGCGGGAAGCCGGGGCGGGGGGCCGGGCCCGGGGGCCGGTCCGGCGGGGAGGGCCGCCGGTCCGGCTCCGGGTGCGGGGCGTCGGAGGGGACGCCCTACGGGGTGGTGCGGCCCAGTTCGTTGTCGATGAAGCTGAGGAGCTCGTCGACCGAGGCCGACTCGATGGCCTCGGACGCGTCGGGCTCGT
>NZ_JAPSIW010000975.1 GCF_031178505.1 Streptomyces sp.
GCGGGAAAGGCCTCAGCGGCCGGGGTGGACCCAGGGGTTCGGGCGGCACTTGATGCCGTCGATCTCCAGGGACTTCGTCTGCTGCTGCATGACGGGGGCGAGGGCTCCGGGCGTGCGGCAGTTGACGTGGCCGTTGCCGAGCCGGTGTCCGACCTCGTGGTTGATGAGCATCTGACGGTAGGCGTGCATCGCCTTCGGCCCGAAGGTCTCGGAGCCCTGGGCCCAGCGGAAGGCGTTGATCATGACGCGCTCGGTGGAGGCGGAGTCGCAGGAGACGTTGTCGACGGTGGTGTCGAGCCCTGACTTGGCGCACCATTTCGCGGTCGTCCCGGGGCTGGCGAGGGTCACCACGAACTCCGGCTCCCCGGTGGCGATCCGCTCGAAGGTCATCGCGCCCCGGCCGGCCCAGCTGCGCGGGTCGTTCAGGGTCTTGTGGACGGCGTCGGCGAAGAGGGCGGGGTCGAGACCGATGCCCTTCTCGACGTCGATCCGGTAGCGGATCAGACGCCCCTTGCCGGGCGCCTTCTGATAGCCCGGCACGGCCTGGAACTCCCCGTTGCCGGTGAGCTTCGGGTCGATCGGGAACTGGCGGGTCATCAGCTGCTCGTACGTCGGCGCGGACGTCCTGCGGGGTGCGGGGGCGGCCGGCGGGGTCCTGGGCGTGGACCGCCCGTCGGAGCGCGAGGCGGTGTCGTCGGAGACGCGTCCGCCGGCGGTCTCGGCGGCGCGCGGGGCGCCGGGTCCCTTCTGCCGTTCTGCGACCTGTCCGGCGACGACGACGGCGAGGACGGTGGTGACGGCGGCGGCCGCGATCCCGGCGTAGGTGAGGCCGCGCCCCCGGCCGGTACGGCCGTCGGCCCCGCCGCGACCATCGGCCCCGTCGCGACCGTCGGCCCCGCCGCGACCGTCGGCGGCGTCGGTCCCCTCACGGCCGTCGGCCTCCTGGCGACCTGCGTCGGCGGGCTCCTGAGAGGTGCTGTCCGTGCGACGCGGGCCGGGGACGGACCCGGCCCGGCGGCCTGATCCCCCGGCTGCGCCAGGACCGGCCACGGGGGTACGGGGCGCCGCGCGCCGCACCGGCGAAGGGGCACCGCCCTCGTCGTGGGCCGGGTGCCCGCCACGCACCGGGCCACCGTGCGCGGAGGCACGCGGGCCCTGCGCACCGCCCGGCGCGGAGCCGTGGGCGGGAGTGCCGTGGGCGGGGGTGTCGTGCACCGGCGCCCCGTGTGCGGGCGTCCCCTGCGCCGGGGTGCCGTACGCACCGGACGCGGCGGACGCCCCGTACGGCCGGGGGTTCTGCGCCGGGGCGGCCTGGGCCTCCCGGTCGGCCGGGCCCTGCGGCTTGCGGCGCCGGCCCGTTCCGGTGCCCGCTTCCACGACGGGCACGCGGCCGGTGTCGGAGAGCGAGGGCGCGGCGCCCTTGCGGCTATGTCGTCCCACGCCCCGGATCAGCTCCCGCCGTGGTCCGCGATCAGTTCCCGGGCGGCCTGGGCGACCGTCTCGGGGTACTCCATCATCGCCACGTGTCCCGCGTCGGGGAGGGTCAGCAGACGCGAGCCCCGGAAGGCGACGGCGGCCCGCCGGGCCATCCGGTACGAGACGAGCCGGTCGCGCCGCCCGTACACGAGGAGCGTCGGGGCGAGGACCCGCTCCGCCTGGCGCCACAGGCCCTGCTGCCCGCCCAGGGTGTAGGCGTCCACGATGCCGCGCGAGGAGCGGGCCATGACGTCCCAGAAGTACGGGAGCGCCATGCGGCGCTCCATCTCCTCGACGGCGTGCCGCAGACCTTCGTCGGTGACGCGGCCCGGGTCCCCGTAGCAGAGGCCGAGGACGCCGCGGACCCGCTGCTCGGCCGTCCAGTCCCGGGTGAGCCGGGAGAAGAGGGGGGCGATGCCCGGGAGGGCGAGGAGCGCGGTCGGCCAGGCGCCGCGCTGGGCACGCAGCTCGGGCAGGGCCGGGGAGATCAGGGTGAGGGTGCGCACCAGGTCCGGGCGGACGGCAGCGACGCGGGTGGCGACGGCGCCGCCCAGCGAGTTGCCGAAGAGGTGGACGGG
>NZ_JAPSIW010000260.1 GCF_031178505.1 Streptomyces sp.
ATCGGGCACGAGAACGCCGGCTGGGTCCACGCGGTCGGCGGCGCCGTCACCAACGTCCGTGAGGGCGACAAGGTCATCGTCCACCCGCTGATCACCTGCGGCCTGTGCCGGGCCTGCCGGGCCGGCGACGACGTGCACTGCGAGACCAGCCTCTTCCCCGGCATCGACACGGCCGGCGGTTACGCCGAGTACCTGAAGACCTCCGCGCGCAGTGTCGTACGGATCGACGACTCCCTCGAACCGGCCGACGTGGCCGCTCTGGCCGACGCGGGCCTGACGGCGTACCACGCCGCGGCCAAGGCGGCCCGGCGGCTGCGCCCCGGCGACCGCTGCGTCGTGATCGGCGCGGGCGGCCTCGGACACATCGGCGTGCAGGTGCTCAAGGCCCTCACCGCCGCGGAGATCGTCGTCGTCGACCGCAACGCCGACGCGGTGTCCCTGGCCGTCTCCATCGGCGCCGACCACGGGGTCGTCGCCGACGGCGGCCAGGTGGACCGGGTGCGCGAACTGACCGGCGGCAAGGGGGCGGAGGCGGTCATCGACTTCGTCGGCGAGGGCGGCGCCACCAGGGACGGTGTCGGCATGCTGCGCCGGGCCGGCGACTACCACGTGGTCGGCTACGGCGAGAACATCGACGTCCCGACCATCGACATCATCTCCGCCGAGATCAACTTCATCGGCAACCTCGTCGGCTCCTACAACGACCTGTGCGAGCTGATGGTCCTCGCCGCGCGGGGCCGGGTACGCCTGCACACCGTGAAGTACCCCCTGGACCGCTTCCAGGACGCCCTGGACGACCTCGGGCAAAGCCGGATCCGGGGGCGGGCGATCCTCACTCCGTGACGTCGCCCGCCTCGTCCGCCACCGCGGGCCGACGCGGGGCGGCGGGGATGCGGGTATGCGGAGGGGCCGGGGCCGGGCGCCCGGCTCCAGCCCCTCCGCATGCGCTTCCCTGTTTTCACCCGGTCAGAGGCGTGCCGCGGTGCGGTGCGGGAAGAGTGGCCGGTGCCGCTTGCCTGCGGGGGCCCGGTGAGCGTGTTCGACGTCTCGCCCAGCCTGACGAGCCGATGTCGGCGGGTGAGAGCGCCCGTATGCTGGCCATGTACCGTCCGCCGGACCTGTCGCGGCTGCCGGGCGGCCGAGGAGGTGAAGGGTATGAGCGGTGCCATCGATCACACCGGGCCCTGGACCGTCGCCGACGTCCTCGCCCTGCCCGAGGACCGCACCACGCGCTACGAACTGCTGGGGGAGTCCCTCGTGATGTCTCTGGCTCCCGGCATCCGCCACCGCCGGGCCTAGCTCCGCCTCGCGATGATCCTCCACGCGGCGGCCCAGGCCGCCGAGGCGCCGGTCGAGGTGCTGGAGGCCATCAACGTCATCCTGCCTTCCGGTCTCGTCGTTCCCGATCTGGTGGTGACCGACGCCGGCGCGACCGCCGACGGCCTCGGGGCACATCGGTACAGCGGTTAACGCTAAGCCGGTGATCTTGAGCGTCTATAGCACACGCCGTCGGCCCGGCGGCGGGGTTCGATGGAAGATCCCTACGCGGCTGCGGGCGTCGTTAGCGTCAGGTCCATGCCAGTGGAGTTCTTGACCGACGAGCAGGCGGCTTCGTACGGGAAGTTCACGAGGAGCCGACCCGGCCGGAGCTGGAGCGGTTCTTCTTCCTCGACGATGAGGATCGCAAGCTGATCGCGAAGCGGCGCGGTGACCACAGTCGGCTCGGGTTCGCTCTCCAGATGTGCACCGTGCGCTACATCGGCCGGTTCCTGCCCGATGACCCGCTGGATGTGCCGTGGGTGGTGGTCGAGTACCTGGCGGAGCAGCTCGGCATCAAGGACGTCTCGTGCGTGAAGCAGTACACCGAGCGCAAGCCGACGGCGTACGAGCACGCGTGGGAGATCCGGGACGCGTATGAGTATCACGAGTACGACGACCCGGAGTGGGGGCGGAAGTTTCGTACGTTCCTGTACGGCCGGGCCTGGACGCACGCCGAGGGGCCGGTGGCGCTGTTCAATCAGGCGGTGGGCTGGCTGCGCCGGCACCGAGTGCTGCTGCCCGGGGTGTCGGTGCTGGCCCGGAAGGTGTCAGAGGTCCGTACGGTCGCTGAGAAGCGGCTGCACGCCACGATCGCCAGGGCAGCTCACCGCGCGGACGCGGCCCTGCCCCAGGACCTGGTGGCCACCTTGGTGACCCCGGAGGGTGCCCGGTTCTCGGAGCTGGAGCGGCTGCGCCGACCGCCGACGCGAACGACGGGCACGGCGTTCGCCCGGTCGCTGGAGCGGGTCGATGAGATCGCGGCGTTCCAACTGGGGCGGGTGCGGCTGTCGCAGGTCCCGCCGAACCGGCTGGCCGCTCTGGCGCGCTACGGGCTGGGCTCGAAGGCGGCGAGCCTGGAGCGGGCCGAGGAGCCGAAGCGCACGGCGATGCTCACCGCGGTGATGCGGCACCTGGAGGCGAAGGCCATCGATGAAGCGCTGGACCTGTTCCAGGTGCTGATGGCAACGAGGCTGATCAGCACGGCGAAGCGGAAGACGGAAAAGGATCGCCTGTCGACGCTTCCGCAGCTGGAGAAGGCGTCACGGGTGCTCGCGCAGGCGGCGAAGGTGCTGTTCGAGGAGCTGGAGCTGGTCGAGACGCACGACGCCGACCTGGACACCGCGGCGCTGTGGGCGGCGGTCGAGGAGGTCGCCCCGCGGGCGGCGGTGATGAGCGCAGCCGCGCTGGTGGTCTCCCTGGTGCCTGAGGACGAGGGATCCGCCGACGTCGCGATGCGGGCGGCCCTGACCAACCTATACAACACGGTGCGTCCGTTCCTGGCGCTGCTGGGCGAGTCGAAGGCCCTCCAGGCGGCGCCCCCCGGCGCGCGGGTGCTGGCCAAGGTGCAGCGTCTGCCCGCGCTGGCGCGGCGGCGGGTGAAGGACAAGCCGCTGCTGCCGCGCGAGGTCGACGACAAGCTGGTGCCGGCCGCGTGGCGCAAGGCGGTGTACGCCAACGCCGACCTGCCGCAGGGGTCGGTGGACCGGGACGCGTACGTGGTGTGCGTGCTGCGCCTGGAGTCGGCGGGCGCCGACGCGAAGGTGTCGCTGGACATCCAGCCGAACGGCCGGGTGAAGCTGAACGTGGCGAAGCTCGGCGCGCTCGGTGAGCCGAAGTCTTTGGCCTGGCTGCGCAAGCGGGTCGAGAAGATGCTTCCGAAGATCGACCTGCCGGACCTGTTGTTCGAGGTCCAGTCCTGGACCGGGTTCCTCGACGCCTTCGTGTATCTCGGGGATGGCACTACCCGGATGAAGGATCTGACCACCTCGGTGGTCGCGCTGCTGGTGAGTGAGGCGTGCAACATCGGCATGACCCCGGTCACCAACCCCGGCCACGAAGCCCTCACTCGCTCCCGCCTGGTCCACGTGGATCAGTTCTACCTGCGCTCCGACACGATCGCTGCGGCGAACGCGATGCTGATCCAGGCCCAGTCCGATGTGCCGATCGTGGCGTACTGGGGCGACGGGCTGCTGGCCTCGGTCGACGGGCTGCGGTTCGTGGTCCCGGTGCGGACCATCAGCTCGGCACCGTCCCCGAAGTACTTCGGGTTCAAGCGCGGCATCACCTGGTTGAACGCGGTAAACGACCAGGTCGCGGGTATCGGGCAGATGGTCGTGCCGGGCACGCCGCGCGACTCCCTGCACATCCTGGACGCGCTGCTGAACCTGGACGGCGGGGCGAAGCCGGAGATGGTGGCCACCGACAACGCCTCCTACTCCGACATCGTGTTCGGGATCTTCCGCATCCTGGGCTACAACTTCAGCCCGCGGTTCAAGGACCTGGACGACCAGCGGTTCTGGCGGGCGGCGATGCCCGGGGTGGAGACGGGGACGTACGGCGTGCTGGAGCCGCTCGCCCGCAACCGGGTCAACCTGAAGAAGATCGAGATGTGGTGGCCGGACATGCTCCGGGTCGCGGGCTCCCTGGTCACCAACCAGGTCCGCGCCTACGACCTGCTGCGGATGTTCGGCCGCGAGCGCCACCCCACCCCGCTGGGGCAGGCGTTCGCCGAGTACGGGCGGATCGCCAAGACCGAGCACCTGCTGCGGATGGTCGACCCGGTCGACGACACCTACCGCCGGCAGATGAACCGCCAGCTCACGGTGCAGGAGTCGCGCCACAAGCTCGCCCGCGACGTCTGCCACGGCAAGCGCGGCACCATCCACCAGGCGTACCGCGACGGCATGGAGGACCAGCTCGGCGCCCTCGGCCTGGTCCTCAACGCCATCGTGCTCTGGACCACGCGCTACATCGACGCCGCCGTCGCCCAGCTCCGCGCCGAGGGCCACGATATCCGGGACGAGGACATCGCCCGCCTCCCCCCCTCAAGCACCGCAACCTGAACCTGCTCGGCCGCTACAGCTTCACCGCCTCCACTCCGGCCGCCGGCGCCCTGCGGCCCCTGCGAGACCCGGACGCGCCGGAGCTGGACGAGGACGACGACGGCGGGCAGGAGTGAGTAGCAGGAGCCGACCAGGCCGACCCGTGACCAGCGTTCAGGTATCGCTCTGGCGGCAGAACTTCGCCTGAAGGAGATCGGTGAAGATTCCGATGGGGTCGTCCCAAGCGCCATTGCTCCAGTCGCCGTTGACGTTGGTGATGACCATCTGTTTGCCATCACGAGCGCCGTAGGCGTAGGACCACGATCCGAAGAGCGCACCCCCCATGCCCCAGACCGTTTCCCCGCAGGGCAGTCTCACTGAGGAAACGCCGAGGCCGTAGGCGGCGTTGGAAATCCAGTTGCGGGTGGGCACGGTGGTGAACATGTCGCGTTGTTGGTCCGGTGGCAGTATCCGGCCCCCCAGCAGGGCGCCGAAGAAACGGTTGAGGTCCCCGGCCGTGGAGATCATGCCCCCGGCTGCCCAGAACATGGATGAATCGAGCTCGGTCGCGTCGTGGACCGGCGCGCCGGGGTCGGTCCGGAACAGCTTTGTGTAGTGCCGGGAGTGTGGCCCGTGGATCGTCGGGTCGCTGCTGTGCGGCAGGTACGTGCCAGCCAGGCCGAGTGGGCGGGAGATCCGCTCTGTGATCTCCTCGGCGAGCGCGCGGCCGGTGGCCCGTTCGATGATCATGCCTGCGAGGACGTAGTTGGTGTTGGAGTAGGCCCAGCCCGAACCCGGTGTGAAGGTGGGTGGATGGGACATGGCGATCTGCACCAGTGACTCGGGCGGGTGTGTCTCGTAACGGTTCAGTGCTTCCTGGTCATCGGTGTAGTTGAAGATCCCGCTGGTGTGGTTGAGCAGCATCCTGATGTTCACCCTGGCACCGTCGTGGTGATGGCCATGGACCGCGCCGGGCAGCCACTGTTCCGCGGTGTCATCCAGGCTCAGTCTGCCTTCCGTCGCCAGCTGCATCACGACGGTGGCCACGAACGTCTTGCTGATGCTGCCGATGCGGAACCGGTCCTGCTGTGAACGCTTGCGGCCGGTTCGGGTGTCGGCGACTCCTGCGGTTCCGAACCACTGCCGGTCGCCGTCGTAAACCTCAGCAAGAATGCCGGGAAGGCCGCCTTGAGTCACAGCTTGCTGAAGTAAGCGCTGGACCGCCTCGTAGCCCTCGGCCCCTGAGGCCGGCGCGGACTCAAGGGCCGCGCCCGCTGCTTTGGCCGGTTCGGCGCCCGGCTGGCCGTCTGAATGAGCAGTGTGTTGGGGCATGTAGTCCTCCTTGTCGTGCGTGACCCATGGATGGCCGCCCGGCCCCTCTCCACGGCGTGATTCACTGGCCCTTCGACTCTCAGCAGGGGCTTAGTGCCCAGCGCAGCGTGCGATCCATCGCGCACGCCTACCGGACCCACTGCACATCACGGCAAGAGCAAGGCCGCGGGCGAACTGACTGGGTCAGCTGATTCCGGTGGTCACTGATCCTGACTGTTGAGCGTCTGCAGTACGCGGTCCGCCAGCTCGGCCTGATCGATACCGGCCAAGGCGAGAGCACGTGGCACGGTGCCGATTTGAGCCTGCAGGATCCCGAGCAGCAGATGCGCTGACCGCAGGTCCGTCTTGCGAGCGGAGGAGAAGCTTCGCTCCAGTGCGAGTCTGGCGGACGCGCCCATCTTGGGCTGCTGGGAAGCATGGCTCGGCCCGGGAAGGTCATAGGCGGCCGGAGACACTCCAACCACGCTCAGGCTGTGCTCGAATTCTCGATCCAGTGCCTCGCGGACAGCAGCGCGATCGAGCCCGACCGAGGCCAGGACCTGTTGAGCGGTAGACCCGTGATCGGCGGCGAGCGACAACAGAAGATGGTGCGCGTCGATCGTCGCCGACCCATCATCCTGAGCTTCGTCCATCGCCCGCACGATGACCGCATGCAGGTACTTGTCAAACGCGCTCATCGCCGCGCCTCCTCAGCTTGACTCCGGCGGCGATGAGCCGCTTGGCGTGCTTCTTGTGGACGGCTTGGCGGGTGACACCGAGCGCCTCGGAGACCTGCGGCCAGCTCCAGCCCGCCCGCATGGCCTGCTCCACAGCGGCGTCCTCCAGTTGATCGGCAAGGCGCCGCAACGCCACGACAGCCGCCAGGGCGTCAGCGGCCTCAGGGGGAAGGGAATTCTCGCCGGCGGACATGCAAGCAACTGTAGTTGACTAACAAGGATAGTCAACCCGAGTTGCTAACGACTGGGGCAGTGTGCGGCGATCCCGTCGGAGGCTCGTGATCACGGGCCGCCCTGTCGGCAAACGTTCGAATGACGACATGCGCCGCACGCGTCCAATGAATCCGGACTTTCCGCGGCGCCTCGCGTCGGCGCCGATCCAATCAGATCCGATGGTGGCTGATGACAGGGTTTGCTGACAGCTAGGGTCGAATGCGACCACCACAACGAGGAGCGGCATGGCCAACCTGGTCTACAAGCGAGTGTCGACTGATCAGCAGTCGACCGACCGCCAGAACCTCGTTCTGGACGAGGCCGGGATCGAGGACCCGGTCGTCTTCGAGGAGCAGGCCGGAACCTCCAGCCGCCTTCACTCGCTTCAGCGGCCGAAGTTCGGCGAGTTGCTCGCGTACGCGCGGCCGGGCGACGCTGTGCACATCTCCGAGATGTTCCGCCTGGTGCGCGGCACCGGGCACATCCTCGACGTGCTCGACGTCCTGCACCGCGACCACCTCGCCCTGCGCATCCACGACGGTGCGTTCTCAGCGATGGACCTCACCGCCCGCCACCCGCGCACCGGGGAGCTGCTGTCCACGGTGAAGTTCATGGTCCAGACCCTCGCCGCCGCCGGCGAACTCCAGCGCGACCTCCAACGGGAGCTGACGTACGACGGACTGCGGGCCGCCGAGGCGAAGGGCAACAAGGGCGGCCGGCGCCCGGCCGTCCCGGCAGGGAAGACCGACGACGTGCGTGCCGCGTACCTGGAAGGCCGGTCCATCGCAGCCCTCTCCCGGGATCATCTCGTCAGCCGCGGCGCCATCCGTACCGCCGTCGCAGACCTACTGCCTGAGTGCACGGCAGCCGACCCGGGCGTCCCGGCTCCGGAACTGCCGGTCGTTCTCGACATGCCGGGCGAAGTCGCCGACTTCCTCCGCGCCGCAGAGCTGGAGCCCGCCGAACGCGCAGCGCTCGACCAGGGCGTGACCGTCCGGCGCGGCCAGGGCTACACCCTGCGCGTCACCGCCGTCCCCGCGATCCACCGGCGACTCCTCGACCGCTGCCAGCCCCTCGACAGCACCGCGGCGGTTCCGGCTCAGCGCAAGGCCCGCCGCGAGTACGCGAACCGCGTCAGCACCCACGAAGCTCCGGCCTGACCAAGATCACCGGCTTAGCGTTAACCGCTGTACCGATGTGCCCCGAGGCCGGCCGAGGACGGCGTCAGCGTCGACGCCGACGGCGTGCGGCTCGTGGTCGAGCTCGTCTCGCCCGGCAACCGCACCGTGGACCGCAAGTTCATGCCGATGCTCTACGCCGAGGCCGCCATCCCGCACTTCTGGCGACTCGAGTTCGACCCCGCGCCCATGCTCGTGATCCACGAACTGGAAGGCGGCCGGTACGTGGAGCGGACGACGGCACTCGCGGGTACGAGCACGGACCTGGACACTCCGTTCCCTGTCGTGATCGATCCGGCCGGGCTACTTCGGCAGTAGACGGCGGCGGAGGGTTCCGGAGCCGGCCGCCGGCTCCAGCCCCCGCGCGTGCGCGCCGGTCACTTGGTGTGGTTGCGGCTGCGGGTGTTGGCCTCGGCGAGCCGGGCGCTCAGCAGCTCGGCACGGGTCAGGCGCCGGAGGTGACGGGGGTCGGCGTCCCATGCGGGGCCGCCGGTCAGGGGGCGGACCCGGAGGTACGGGCCGTCGACGCCCGTGACGCGGCCGACG
>NZ_JAPSIW010000261.1 GCF_031178505.1 Streptomyces sp.
CGGGGGCGGCGCGGTTGGCCTCCAGGACCCGGCGGGCGGCCGTCTCCAGTCCGGTCCGGTAGGGCGTACGGGCCAGGCGTCGCGCCGCGCGGTAGACGGTGAGCGGCACCAGGAGCGCGCCCGCCGAGGGGCCCGAAGCCTTGGCGAGGGCGGTCACGGGCCGCACCAGGGAGCGCCGCCTGCGGTCCATCAGGAGGTCGGCCAGGCGCGCCGGGTGGGCGTCCAGGACCTGCTTGGCGCCCATGCCGGTGAAGTGGTCGGCGCTGCCGCCCGCGAGGCGCCTGCGGTGGCGTTCGGCGGAGACCAGCGCGGGACCCGGTTCGTCGGTGAGGGGGCCGTCGAGCGAGGCGTACGGGAGGGCCTCCTCACCGGCCGCGACGACCACGTGGTGCAGGCGCGGGTCGGCGGCGAGGGCGCGGGCCCGCTCCAGTTCGGCGGTGCGGCCGGGCCCCGGCCGGGTCGCCAGGTCGTTGAAGGTGACGGCGAGCAGCCGCTCCCCCGCGCCCGTGCCCTGGCCGGCGATCGTGCCCGGGACGCCGGGCAGGCCGGCGGCGAGGAGGGCGAGCGTGCCGGAGGCGCTGCCGCCGGACAGGTCGGCGCCGATGCCGGGCGCGGGGCCCCCGCCCCGGGCGGCGCGCCGGTCGGCCGGACCCATGCCGGGGACGGGTCCGGGGTCGGGCAGGGGCGCCTCGGGGGCGTGCCGGGGAGCGGTGAGCCGGGCGCGTACGGACTCGACGAGGGCGTCCCGTACGGATTCGACGGCCTGGCGCGGGTCGGCCTCGGGCGCGGCGACCGCGAGCGAGGCGACCCGCTCGTACCCGGCGATCTCCCGCGAGCCCTCGCGGAGGATCAGGGCGTGACCCGGCGGGACGCGCCGCACCCCTTCGTAGGGGGTGGAGTCGCGCAGCGCCTCAGGTGTCTCGGGGCAGGCGAGCAGGGCCGCGAGGTGGCCGATGTCGAGCTGGGCCTCGATCAGGTCGGCCAGCGGCAGGGCGGCGGTGGCGTAGGCGGTGCCGCCGGCCCACGGGGTGTGGAAGACGGGCCGGGCGCCCGCGAGGTCGCCGGTGACGGTGATGCGGCGGCCGGCGCGGACGACGGCGGTGTAACTGCCGGGCCAGGCGGTGAGGTGGCGCAGGGCACCGCCGCGGGCGGTGAGGAGGCCGAGGCGGAGTTCCTCGTCGCCGGCGGCGCAGCAGCCGAGGACGGCGAGGCGGGTGTGGTCGTCGACGGCGACCACGCGGATCTCGTCGGGGCGCCAGTCGCCGACCGCCCACAGCGGGTCGGGGTCGCCCCACAGGAGCTGTGCGCCCACCGGCTGCACCGTGCGCCCCTCGGCCGCCGGGCCGGCCGTGCCGCCGTACCCGGAGCCGTACGAGGAACCGGGACCGTACGAGGAACCGGGACCGGAGGCGTACGGGGATCCGTACGCGGGACCGGAGCCGTGTCCGCCGCCCGCCGGGCCGGAGCCGTACGCGCCGCCGGCCGCCCCGGCGCGGGCCCCCGCGGCCGTCGCGAAGCTCGCGGCGACACTGCTCCAGCCCACCAGCCATCGCATCGGCGCCTCCACATCCGTTTCGGTGGGAGACATGCTGCCACGACAACGGCGCACGGGGCGGGGTGCGGGCGCACGCGCGCGAAAGCCGAATGCGCCCCTGGCATGGGCCAGTTGGCGACGGCGTCATTCGGCCGATTCTCGACCGCCCCCGGATGTTTCGCGGGTGTCCGGCACAGAGCGGCGGTCCGGGAGGCGCTCCCGCCCCCCGGCGCCGTCCGCCGCCCGCGGGGAATGGGGCGGCGGCGTCCCCCGGCCCGCGGCGCCGGGACTCCCGCCCCGGCCGGACGGGCCGACCCACGCGTTCCTCATGGAAGCGCTCCCCCCGGTCCCGGACGAGAGCGCACGGCCGGGCGCACGGCCACACGGGCGGAGCACGTCCCGTACCGCCGCCGGCCGCCCCCGGATCCGTCACACAACAATCTCGCCATACGGAACACCGACCCTTAACGGTAGGGATGCGGCGAACTACGCTGTGTTCACGAATGCCGCACGCCCATGCCCGGCGTCGTGGCGGCCGTCTGGGTGTCGAGGGGTGGCGCATGTCCAGGGAGCAACGCGGGCCGAACGAAAAGCTCGGCACGGTTCTCGCCCTCGCGGGAATCAGCAACGCCGGCCTCGCCCGGCGGGTCAACGACCTCGGCGCGCAGCGGGGTCTGACCCTTCGTTACGACAAGACCTCGGTGGCCCGGTGGGTGTCGAAGGGCATGGTGCCGCAGGGCGCCGCCCCGCACCTGATCGCCGCCGCCATAGCCCAGAAGCTGGGCCGGCCCGTCCCGCTGCACGAGATCGGGCTCGCCGACGCCGACCCGGCGCCCGAGGTGGGACTGGCCTTCCCCCGCGACGTCGGCGAGGCGGTCCGCTCGGCCACCGACCTGTACCGGCTGGATCTGGCCGGCCGACGGGCCGGCGGGGGCGGCATCTGGCAGTCCCTGGCGGGCTCCTTCGCCGTCAGCGCGTACGCGACGCCGGCCTCCCGCTGGCTGATAACCCCCGCCGATCCGTCGGTGGAGCGCGAGCTCGCCCGGCCCCCGGCGGCGGGCGGCACGGGGGGCGCGGCCCCGGCGGACGGCCCGGAGCACGTGCGCGTGGGCCACAGCGACGTGGCCAAGCTGCGCGAGGCGGCCGAGGACGCGCGCCGCTGGGACTCCAAGTACGGGGGCGGCGACTGGCGCTCCTCCATGGTGCCGGAGTGCTTACGCGTGGACGCCGCGCCCCTGCTCCTCGGCTCCTACTCCGACGAGGTCGGCCGGGCCCTCTTCGGGGCGACCGCCGAGCTGACCCGGCTGGCCGGCTGGATGGCCTTCGACACCGGCCAGCAGGAGGCCGCCCAGCGCTACTACATCCAGGCGCTCCGGCTCGCCCGGGCCGCCGCCGACGTGCCGCTCGGCGGCTACGTCCTCGCCTCCATGTCCCTCCAGGCCACCTACCGGGGCTTCGCCGACGAGGGCGTCGACCTCGCGCAGGCCGCCCTCGAACGCAACCGGGGGCTCGCCACCGCCCGCACCATGTCCTTCTTCCGGCTCGTGGAGGCGCGGGCCCACGCCAAGGCCGGTGACGGCACGGCCGCCGCCGCCGCGCTGTCCTCCGCCGAGGGCTGGCTGGAACGCTCCCGGCGGGGCGACGCCGATCCGACGTGGCTCGGCTTCTACTCGTACGACCGGTTCTGCGCGGACGCCGCCGAGTGCTACCGGGACCTGAGGATGCCGCACGAGGTGCGCCGCTTCACCGCGCAGGCGCTGTCCCGGCCGACCGAGGAGTACGTCCGCTCGCACGGGCTGCGGCTGGTGGTGTCGGCGGTGGCCGAGCTGGAGTCCGGCAACCTGGACGCGGCCTGCGCCGCCGGCACGCGCGCGGTGGAGGTGGCCGGGCGGATCTCGTCGGCCCGGACCACCGAGTACGTACGGGACCTGCTGCACCGCCTGGAGCCGTACGGGCACGAGCCGCGCGTGAAGGAGCTCAGGGAGCGCGCCCGGCCGCTGCTCGTCGCCCCGGCGTGACACGCGTCCCACCCCGTGGGCGTTTAGCGGCATTGTCAGTGGGCCAGTGCACTATCGGGGTGGGAGGTGGCGCTGGTGTTTGACTGCGACGTGCTGGTGGTCGGCGGGGGGATCGTCGGTCTGTCGACGGCGTACGCCCTGACGCGCCGCGCGCCCGGCACGCGCGTCACGGTCCTGGAGAAGGAGCGCGCCCCCGCGCGCCACCAGACGGGCCGCAACAGCGGGGTGATCCATAGCGGCCTCTACTACCGTCCCGGCTCGCTGAAGGCGCGGTACGCGGTGCGAGGCGCGGCCGAGATGGTCAAATTCTGCGCGGAGTGGGGCATTCCGCACGAGGTGACGGGGAAACTGGTCGTCGCCACCTCCCGCGCGGAGCTGCCCCGGCTGCACGCGCTCGTGCAGCGCGGCCGGGAGAACGGCATCCCGGTGCGGGAGCTGGGCCCGGCGCAGATCACGGAGTACGAGCCACGGGTGCGGGGGATCGCCGCCATCCACGTCGGCACGACCGGCATCTGCGACTACGGGGCCGTCGCGGTCCGGCTCGCCGAGGCCTCCGGGGCGCGGATCCTGTACGGGGCCCAGGCGGCCGCCGTCGACCGGCGCCCGTGGGGCGTGGCCGTGCGGACCACGGACGGGCGGATCGTCCGCGCCAGGGTCCTCGTGAACTGCGCGGGCCTCCACTGCGACGAGGTGGCCCGGCTCGCGGGCGACGACCCGGGCATGCGGATCGTCCCCTTCCGGGGGGAGTACTACGAGCTGGCCGACCCCACGCTGGTGCGCGGCCTCGTCTACCCGGTCCCCGACCCGGCCTTCCCCTTCCTCGGCGTGCACCTGACCCGGGGCATCGACGGCGGCGTCCACGTCGGGCCGAACGCGGTCCCGGCGCTCGCCCGGGAAGGGTACGGATGGTCCGTCGTCCGCCCCCGCGAACTGGTCGGCACGCTGGCCTGGCCCGGCTCCTGGGCGATCGCCCGGGAGCACTGGAGATACGGGGCCGGTGAACTGCGGCGCTCCCTGTCGAAGCGGGCCTTCACCGAGGCGGTGCGGCGGATGCTGCCGGTCGTGGAGGAGTCCGGCCTGCGGCCCGCCGCCGCGGGGGTACGGGCGCAGGCGGTGCTGCGGGACGGGACGCTGGTGGACGATTTCCTGATCCGGGAGGCGCCCCGCACGGTCCACGTGCTCAACGCGCCCTCCCCGGCGGCGACCGCGTCCCTGCCGATCGGCCGCGACATCGCCGCCCGCGCCCTGGCGCACCTGTAGGGACCGCACCGCCGGTGCTCCCGGCGTCCCCGGATCCGGCCGTCCGCGGCTCCCGGCGGGTGGCTGCGCGTGCCCGGTCAGCTGTCCGTGCCGGTCGCTGCCCGGCCGGCCGGCGACAGCGTGCCGGGCCGCAGGCGTCGTGCCGGGCCGGCGGGGGCGCCGTAGGATTGGCGCATTGTGGGTGAGCAGCCAGAGAACGTCAGTCAGCAGAACATCGCACGCCGCGGCAGCCGGATGTTCGCGCCCGGAGAAGGGCCCTCGCCCGACCCCGCCGGCGCGCACTTCGAGCGGCGGATCCGGAGCTTCCAGCCCCGCCGCAGCCGGGTGACCGCCGGGCAGGCGGAGGCGATGCTGAAGCGGTGGCCCGACTGGGGTCTCGACATCGACGGCAAGCGGGTGCTGGACCTCGGCGAGATGTTCGGCGGCCTGCCGGTCGTCCTGGAGATCGGCTTCGGAATGGGCGAGGCGACCGCGCAGATGGCCGCCGCCGACCCCGGCACCGGCATCCTCGCCGTCGACGTGCACACCCCCGGCCAGGGCAACCTGCTCGGCCTCGCCGACCGCAACGGACTCACCAACGTCCGCGTGGCCAACGGCGACGCGATCATCCTGCTCCGCGAGATGCTCACCGAGGACTCCCTCGACGGCTGCCGCGTCTACTTCCCGGACCCCTGGCCCAAGAAGCGGCACCACAAGCGCCGCCTGATCCAGCCCGACTTCCTCACGCTGCTCGCGACCCGGCTCAGGCCCGGCGGGGTGCTGCACTGCGCCACCGACTGGGAGCCGTACGCCGAGCAGATGCTGGACGTCCTCTCCGCCCACCCGGACTTCGAGAACACCGTGCCCGACGGCGGTTACGCCCCCCGGCCGGCCTTCCGCCCGCTCACCCGCTTCGAGGGGCAGGGACTGGACAAGGGCCACGTCGTCCACGACCTCCTCTTCGCCCGGAAGCGGCGGGACCGGGACGAGCGGTAGCGGCCCCGGACGGTCCCGTACGGCCGGGCCGGGACAGCCTGGCCCGTAACCCCGTCGCCGCTGTCGGCGGCCCTCGTTAGGGTCGTCGACGTGCCCCAGTCGCCCGCCGAAGCCCCCGCGTCCGAACACCCCGCCCAGGGCGAAGCCGCCGCGCCCGTTCCGCACCGTGCCCCAGGGGAGCCCGCCTTCCCGGTCGCCGCGGACCGCACCCAGTGGCGCTACCGGCCGCGCCGCGCGTTCTGGCGCAGCCGGCTGGTCCGGGCCGTCGCCGTGATCACCGTGCTGGCGCTCTGCGCCCTGGTCATCCTGGCGCTGGTCCGCGAACAGACCGGCACCGAGGGCTTCCTGGTGGGCCTCGGCCTCGCCGTGCTCCCCGTACCGCTGCTCATGGCCGCCTTCCGCTGGCTCGACCGGGTGGAGCCGGGTCCGTGGAAGAACCTGCTGTTCGCCTTCGCCTGGGGCGCCTTCGCCGCCGCGCTCGTCGCGATCCTGGCCAACTCCTTCGCGGTCCGCTGGATAGCGACGGCCACCGCCGACCCGGACGCGGCGGACAACCTGGGCGCCACCGTCATCGCGCCGGTGGTGGAGGAGAGCGCGAAGGCCGCCGCGATCCTGCTCCTGTTCCTCTTCCGCAGACGCGACTTCGGCGGCCCCGTCGACGGGGTGGTGGCCGCCGGATTCACCGCCACCGGCTTCGCCTTCACCGAGAACATCCTCTACCTGGGGAACGCCTTCGGTGAGGACCAGGAGTTCGGCACCTCAGGGCTCGGCTCGGTCACCGCCGCGACCTTCTTCGTCCGGGTCGTCATGTCCCCCTTCGCCCACCCGCTGTTCACGGTCCTGACCGGCCTCGGCTTCGGCTTCGCCGCGCTCGCCCCCCGCGGCAGGCGGCTGCGGAAGGTGCTGCTGCCGCTCGCCGGACTGCTCCTGGCCATGGGCGTCCACGCCCTGTGGAACGGCTCGGCCACCTTCGGCGGCCCGCTCGCCTTCTACGCCGTGTACGCGGTCTTCATGGTTCCGGCCTTCGGGCTGCTGACCTGGCTCGCCGTGTGGAGCCGGCAGCGCGAACTGCGCACGATCTCGCGGGTGCTCCCGGCGTACGCGGCGGCCGGCTGGCTCGCCCCCGCCGAGCCGCCGGCGCTCTCCTCCCTGCGCGCCCGCCAGGTGGCCCGCACCTACGCCGCCCGCGCGTACGGGCCCGAGGCGGCGCGGGCGGTGGGCGAGTACGAGTCGTTCGCGACGACCCTCGCGTTCCTGCGGGACCGGGCCCGGCGCGGGGTGGCGGGCCCGGACTTCACCGCGCGGGAGCAGGAGCTGCTGCACCATCTGTGGCAGCGCCGCCCGGTCGCCTCCCCGGCGCTCACGTACGCGGCGCGGGCCACCGGGCGGGCCTGGGCGCCGCCGCAGTATCTGGACTACGGCGACTTCAATCCGTACCGGAGCTGATCACGCGTTCGGGGACCGGCGGCCTGTCCCGGGAACACCGGCGGGCATGTTCCGGGATTTCCGAGGTAGACGGTCCCCGTGCCCCTGCTAGAGCGACAGACCCTTGGAGCGGAGCCACTGCGCCGGGTCGATGCCGTCGCCGCCGGAGGTGTGGACCTCCAGGTGGAGGTGGGGGCCGGTGACGTTGCCGGTGGCGCCGACACGGCCGATGGTCTCGCCGGTGCCGACGGTCTGGCCCGCCGCGACGGTCATCGAGGAGAGGTGGCAGTACCAGATCTCGGTGCCGTCGGCGAGCTGCAGCACGATCCGGTAGCCGTAGGAGCCGGACCAGCCGGCCGAGGTGATGGTGCCGCCGTGGACGGCCTTGAGCGGGGTGCCGGTGGGCGCCGCGAAGTCGAGGCCGGTGTGGTAGCCGGAGGACCACATGTTGCCGGACTGCATGTAGGTGGAGGTCAGGGTGTACGAGGAGAGGGGCATCGCGTAGTCGGCGGCGAGCTTCGCCAGGCGCTCCGCCTCGGCCTTCTCCGCCGCGATCCGCTCCGCCTCGGCCTTCGCCTCGGCCTCCGCCCTGGCCTTCGCCTCCGCTTCCGCCTTGGCCTTCGCCTCGGCCTCCGCGGCCGCCTTCTCGGCGGCGGCACGGGCGTCGGCGGCGGCCCTCTCGGCGGCGGCGCGCTCCGCGGCCTCCCGCTCGGCGGCGTCGGCGGAGGTCTGCTGCTGCTCGGCCTGCTGGAGGATGCGGGCGCGCAGCGCCTCGCCCGCGTCGGCGGCTCCGGCCGTGGGCCCGGCGGCGCCGGTCGCGGCGCTCGCGGTGGCGGCCGCCGTGGTGCTCTCGTCGGAGAGCGTGGTGTACGCGGCGGCGGTGAGCGGGTTCGGGTTGGCGCGCTCGGCGCTGACCGGCTCGGGCGCCTCGTCGGGAAGCAGTTCGCCGACGCCGGGCAGGTCGTGGGCGTCCGGCAGATCGAGCTCCGGGAGGTCCGGGAGCGATATGGCGACCGGGGGCCTGTCCTGCGCGGTGGCGAGGCCGCCCGCGCCGACGGCCGCGATGACGCCGACGCCGAGGACGGTGGAGGAACGGGCGAAGTTGGAGCGCT
>NZ_JAPSIW010000262.1 GCF_031178505.1 Streptomyces sp.
CGTGGCCTTCTGCGCCGTCTTCTTGGCGGTGGCCTTCTTGGCGGGGGTCTTCTTGGCGGTGGTCTTCTTCGCCGTCGTCTTCTTCGCGGCGGTCCTCCTGGCCGGGGCCTTCTCCTCCGGCGCCTCGCCGTCGGAGGCCTTGTCCCCGGAGCGCCCGGAGGCCTTCCCCGCCGGAGCCTTCCGCGCCGCCCTCCCCTTCCGGCCGGCCTCCCCCGCCTCCTCCCTCCGCCCGCGCGGCTTGAGCTCGGTCACCTCGGCGGCCTCCCGCTCCGCCGGCGCCTCCCCGCGCGCCTCCTTCGCCGCCCGCACACTGCTCTCCAGGGCCGCCATCAGGTCGATGACCTGTCCGCCGCGCCGCTCCTCGCCCGGCTCCGGAGGCGCCACGCCCTCGCCGCCGGCCGCCTTCGCCGCGATCATCTCCTCCACGGCCGTGCGGTAGTCGTCGTGCAGCGTGCTGATGTCGACCTCGCCGAGCGTCGCCATCAGGGCGTCGGCCAGGTCGAGTTCGGCCTCCCGTACGCTCACCGGGGTCTCGGGCGCCACGCCCTCCGGGACGCGGATCTCGTCCGGCCACAGCAGCCCGTGCATCGCGATCACGTCGTCCACGACGCGCAGCATCCCGAGCCGCTCCCGGCCACGCAGGGCGAACTTCGCCACCGCCACCTTGTCGCTGCGCTTGAGCGCCTCGCGGAGCAGGGTGTACGGCTTGGCGGCCGGCACGCCGTTCGCGGAGAGGTAGTACGCGGCGTCGATCTGGATCGGGTCGATCTCGGCGGCCGGGACGAACGCCACGATCTCGATCGTCTTGGCCGTCGGCAGGGGCAGCGAGGCCAGGTCCTCGTCGGTGATCGGGATCATGGTCCCGTCGGCGTCCTCGTACGCCTTGCCGATCTCCGGAGCGGACACCTCCTCCCCGTCGAGCTCGCACACCTTCTTGTAGCGGATGCGCCCGCCGTCCTCGACGTGGATCTGACGGAAGGAGACGGACCGGCTCTCCGTGGCGTTCACGAGCTTGATCGGGATACTGACCAGCCCGAAGGAAATGGCGCCATTCCAGATGGAACGCACGGTTCGCTCCCTTCACACCATATGGACGGGAATCATGGGATTCTCATCGTATGACGCCCATCACAGAGGTGGAGGGGCGGCGCCTGACGCTCAGCAACCTGCACAAGGTGATCCATCCGGTCACGGGCACCACCAAGGGCGAGGTGCTGCACTACTACGCGACCGTCGGGGCCGCGATCCTGCCGCATCTGCGGGACCGGCCGGTCTCCTTCCTGCGCTATCCGGACGGTCCGGACGGTCAGCTGTTCTTCACCAAGAACCCTCCGCCCGGCACGCCCGCCTGGGTGAACACCGCCCCCGTGCCCCGCTCCGAGGACCCCGGGGCCCGGCAGGTGGTGATCGAGGACCTGGCCTCGCTGATGTGGGCGGCGAACCTCGTCGTGGAGTTCCACACGCACCAGTGGCGGGCCTCCTCCCCCGCCGTCGCCGACCGGCTCGTCCTCGATCTCGACCCGGGGCCGCCCGCGACGGTCGTGGAGTGCTGCCGCGTCGCCCTCCACCTGCGGGAGCGGCTCGCCGCCGACGGTCTGGAGGCCTTCGCCAAGACCTCCGGATCCAAGGGGCTGCACCTGCTGGTGCCCGTGGAGCCCACGCCCTCGGCGGAGGTGTCGGCGTACGCGCGCCGGCTCGCCGTCGAGGCGGAGGCCGACCTGCCGCGGCTGGTCGTGCACCGGATGGCCAAGGCGCTGCGGCCCGGGAAGGTCTTCGTGGACCACAGCCAGAACGCGGCGGCGAAGACCACCGCGGCGCCCTACACCCTGCGGGCCCGGGCCCTGCCGGCCGTCTCGGCGCCCGTCACCTGGGAGGAGGTCGAGGGCTGCCGGAGCCCCGAGGACCTCGTGCTCCTCATGGACGACATCGCGCCACGTCTGGAGCGGTACGGCGAGCTCCTCGCGCCCCTTTTCGCGCCGGAGCGGGCCGGGGGCGTGCCGTGAGGCCGGCCGCGCGGAGAGCGGGCGGCGGGCCCGGACCGGCCCCTGAGTCCGGCCCCGGAGCCACCTCCGGCCCCGGCCCCGAGGCCGTCCCCGGCGGCGGACCGGGAGCGGCCCCGGGAACCGGCGCCCCCGGCCCGGACGGCACGAACGGCGGCGAGGACCCGCACGACCACGGCGGCACGGACGGCGAGGGCCGCGCCGGACGCTCCGCCTCCCCCTCCCCCGTCGTCCTCGTCCCGCCCGTGGACGTCGTGCGGCCGCGCTCCGCCGACGCCATTCCCCCGCAGAAGCCGCCGCCGCACGACCTCCAGTACTCCCTCAAACTCGACGGTTTCCGCGCGCTCGCCTTCGTCCTCGACGCGGGCAAGGTCGTCCTCCAGTCCCGCACCCACCGGGACCTCGCGCCCGAGTTCCCCGGGATCGCCGCGGAGCTGCGCGCCCAGCTCCCGCCGGGGATCGTGCTGGACGGCGAACTGTGCGCCTACCGGGAGGGCCGGTTCAGCTTCCCCGACCTGCTCCGCTCGCACGCGGACCGCGTCCGGTCCGGCGTCCCGGTCTTCTACGTGGCCTTCGACCTGCTCGCCATGCCGGGCCGGGACCTGCGCGGCCTGCCGCTGCGCGACCGGTGGGAGCTGCTCGGCGCGGCCCTGCGGCACGCCGAGCCGCCGCTCCAGCGGGTGCTCGCCACCCGGGACGAGGAGACCGCGCGCGACTGGTTCCGGGACCTGCGGGAGGCCGGGGTGGAGGGGATCGTCGCCAAGACGCTGGCCTCGCCGTACCGGCCGGGCCGCGGCTGGGCGTGGCGGAAGGTCCGGCACGCCGACACCACGGACGGCGTCCTGGTCGGGCTCACCGGCCCGGCCGACCGGCCCCGGGCGCTCCTCGTCCGGCTGCCCGACGACCGTACGGTGCTGACCTCGCCCCGGCTGACGCCGGCGCAGGCCCGGCTGGTCGGCGAGCTGGTGCGCGACCGGCTCGGAGCGTCCGTGCGGGACCCCGGGCACGGGCCCGTCACGCTGCTCGACCGCCCGCTCGCGGTGGAGCTGCGCCAGGTCGCCGGGCGGCACGAGACGGCCGCGTTCGTGCGAGTGCGGGGCGAGCCCTGAGCGCGGCGAGGGAGGCGGGTGGCCGCGCCCGGCTCCGCCACGCTGCGCAACTGCCGGACAGCGCACCGCACATGGCGCAAAGCAAGCGCAACTCGCGCACTGGGCAGGGGCGATACGGACAGTAAGGGGCTGTCCTCCGTGCCGTGGTGCACACTTGCTGCCTGGTACAGCGCTCACGGGGAAGGCGGCCTGGCAATGCTGACGGGGATCGAGGAGGTCGACTGGGCCTCACTGGGGCACGCGTACGGCCCCGCGGACGACGTACCGGCACTGCTCCGCGGGCTCGCCTCCCCCGATCCGGCGGAGCGGGAGACCGCGCTCGACGGCATGTACGGCGCGGTGCACCACCAGGGCGACGTCTACGACTCGACGCTCGCCTGCATCCCCTTCCTCCTCGAACTGGTCGCCGACCCGGCCGTCCAGGACCGCGGCTGCATCATCGAGCTGCTCACCAGCATCGGCGGGATCGAGCTGGACGACGACGAGGACGAGCTGGACGAACCGGGGCCGGACGACGACGAGTTCATCCCCGCCGCCAACTACGCCATGGCGGCGGCCGCCGTCGCCGCCGGGGCCGACGTCTTCCTCGGGCTCGTCGCGGACCCGGACCCCGAGGTACGGCTCGCCGCGCCCTGCGCGCTCGCCTCCCTGCACCCGGAGCCGGGCCGGGTCCTGACCCTGCTGCGGGAGCGGCTCACCGTCGAGCGGGACACCGAGGTGCTGCTCGCGCTGGTGGCCGCGGTGGGGCAGATCGCCCTGCGGCACGCCTCCCTCCGCGACGAGACCGTCGAGTGGCTGGACTGGCTCGCCCGCGCGGCCCAGGACCCGGGGCTGCGGCTCGCGGCCCTCGCCCAGCTGGCGCGGTGCGCTCCGGCCGCCATCCCGGACGACGTGGTGGAGCGGGTGACCGAGCTCCTGGAGCAGATCAGGGCGGTGCCGCGCGGGACGGGGCCGGGCGCCGGGCCCGGGCCGGTGGCGGGTGCGGGTTCGCCCGCGCCCACGGGACCTGGTACGGGGAACGGATCGCCCGCCGCCGGTTCCGGTGAGGGGCGGCCGCCCTCCACCCCGACGCTGATCGGGCAGGTCCGTGAGTTACTCGGCGAGCACACGGCCGGCCGGCCCGCCCCCTGGACGGAGGAGTTGCTGCGGACCCTGCACACCGCCCTGGACGACCGGGTCGACGACCGCATCGCCCTCGTCCTGGCCCAGCTGCGCAGCCCCGACTGGGGGCAGCGGGCGGACGCCATCTGGCTGTGCGGCGGATTGATACGGCGGTGGCGGGGACGGTACGAGGAGGTGGTCCGCCTGGTCGGTGCGCAGCTGCACGACCCCGAGCCCCGGCTGCGCGAGGCCGCGACCGCCTTCCTGGAGCGCCTCTTCGAACTGTGCGGCCCGGCCTCCGACGCGCTCGCCGCGCGCGCGGGGGCCCGGTCGGCCGTCTCCTACGTGCCGTACGAGCCCTTGGAGACGTACGGGACGCGTGAGGCGTACGGGTCGGGCGCGTTCCGTGGCTCGAACGGCTCCGGCGGTACGGGCGGCTTCGGCCGTTCCGAGGCGCCGGGCGGCGTCCGTACCGGCCCCGGTGGCGCCCCGGAGGGGGGCGGAGGCGGGGACCGGCCGGGGGGTGACGGGGCGCTCCTCGCGCTCGCCCGGGCCGGTGACGCCCGTGCCGTACCGCTGCTCGCGCGCGCCCTGGAACGGGGGGAGGTCCGGCAGGAGCTGCTGTACGCGGTGGACGGCCTCGGCCCCGCCGCCGCCGCGCTCACGCCGCTGCTGCGGCTCCGGCTCGCGGAGGTCGACCTCGACGAGCGGCTCTACGACCGGGCAGCCCCGCTCCTGTACGCGCTCGGCGCCGTCCGGGGCGCCCAGGCCGTGCCGGAGGTGCTGCGGGTGCTGCGCGGGGCCTCTCCGAACCGGCGCGACTGGGTGTGGGAGTCGGCGCTGCGCACGCTCGCGGCCTTCGGCCCGGCCGCGCGGGCGGCCGCCTGGGACCTGCGCCGGTTCCTGACCGCCGACGCGGCCCCGGTGGCCACCTGGGCGGCCCGGGCCCTGTGGGCGGCCGAGGGCGACACGCGAGAGGTGCTGCCCGCCCTGGAACGGTGGCTGCGGCCGGGCGTCCCCGCCGGCGACTGGTGCGCGGCCGCCCAGGCGCTGGGCGCGATCGGTCCGGCGGCGAGCCCCGCGGCCTCCGCGCTGCGCCCCGGCCTGGCCTCGCGGGACCTGTGGGTACGGGTCCACGGAGCGGCGGCCCTGTGGCGGGTCTCCGGCGAGACGGACCGGGCGCTGCCGGTGCTGCTCACCGCGTGGGAGGAGAACCGGCACACGCGCCCCGAGGTCGCCGCGTGCCTGGCGGAGATGGGTCCGGCGGCGGCGGACGCGCAGTTGGTGGTCCTCACGGAGCTGACCCGCAGGCGCCGCCACAACGCCCGCGAGGGCACCTCGGGCAGCCACGACATCCACGAGGACGAGAAGCTGCTGACCCTCTGCCGGGCGGCCCTGGCCCGGATGGAACGGCACTCGCGCTAGCCCTCCACACTCGGACATAAAGGACTTCCGTACGCATCAGGCCTTAAGGTCTACGGGAGAACCACCTGTCCCCGGACCCGCGAGGAACACCGTGACCCGCCGCTCCGCCCCGCCGGCGACGGCCCTCGTCGCCGCCGGTGTCCTCGCGCTGGCCGCCGCCGGCTGCGGGGCGGCGGGAGAGGGGCGGCTGGAGAGCGCGGGACCGACGTCCACGGCCGTGGGGCCGGTACGGTTCTGGCCCGGCCTGCCGCCCGCCACGAACCCGCCGATCGACTACGGCGAGACGGACAACGCACGCGTGCCCGGCATCACCGTCACCGCCGGGGACGTGCACACCGTCGACCCGATGGCCGTCGTCCGCGCGGAGGTCCGCGCCCGTCCCGACACGGTCTCGGGCCCGAACGGCGTGTACGCGGGGACGGTACGGGCGATCGGGGCCTGCGCCGGCGGGGCCGGGTCCGCGGGGTGCCCGCTGATGGAGCCGTACTACCACGACCTCACCGGTGACGGCCGGGACGAGCTGATCGCGGGGATCCGGCTGCCCGACCAGCAGGTGGCCGTGCTGGTCTACCGGGCCGAGAAGGGCGGGCTCACCCGGGTCATGTCCACCGTCGAGCAGGTCATCAGCGTGGAGCTGGCCGGACGGGACCTGATCATGCGGGTGGGCTCCGCCGGCATCCCGGGATACGAGTACCGCACCGCCTGGTCGTGGGACGAGGACCAGGGCAGCATGCTGCCCGCCCGGGACGAGATCGTCCGTGTCCGGCCGCCCGGAAGCGTGCCCTCCGTCGCCGCCCCGTCCGCGCCGCCCACCCCGCCGGCCACTCCCCAGGCCTCGCCGCCTCCGGTGGCACCCGTTCCCGCCCCGGGGGAGACCGGCCCCGACGGCACCGCGCCCGAGGAGACCGCGCCCGGTTCCGCGCCCGGGGAGACGGCCCCCGCCTCCGACGGAACCGCGCCGTGAGGCTGCCCCGGCCGCCCGCCTGGACGGCGACCCTGACCTGGAAGGCCGCCGTCTTCATCGCGGTGATGTGCTGCGCCCTGGCCGCGCTGCTCGGCGTCCTCGTCCACGTGTCGGTGACCGAACGGACGGTGGACGACTCCCGCGAGAAGGCGCTCGCCCGGCTGACCGAGGCGAGCCGCACGTACGAGGCGGGGGAACCGCTCCCCCGGTTCGCCGCGATCGACCCGCCCGGCCTTCCGGCGGCCCTGCGGGCGCTCGCGCTGCGGGGCGAGCACGGCACGATGGTCGCCGACCACGAGGGGCGGCCGACCATGTGGGCGGCGGGTCCGGCCGACTCCCCGCGGACCGGCGGGGCGGACGGGCCGGCGGCCGTGCGCGCCCTCGCCGTGCGGGTCGACCACACGCAGAGCGCCGAGACGATCGAGGCGCTGGACCGGGCCATCCTCGGTTCCTCCGCGCTCGCCATCGGGACGACCCTGCTGGTGGGCGCCTTCGCCGTCACCCGGGTCACGCGGCGGCTGCACGCCACCGCCCGGGTGGCGCGCCGGATCAGCGCCGGTGACCTCGACGCGCGCGTGGACGATCCGCGCACCAAGGACCCCTCCCGCCCGCAGGACGAGGTGGCGACGGTCTCGGGGGCGCTGGACACGATGGCGTCCTCGCTCCAGCGCAAGCTGCAGAGCGAGCAGCGGTTCACCGCCGATGTCGCGCACGAACTGCGGACCCCGCTGACGGGCCTCTCGGCGGCGGCCGAGCTGCTGCCGGAGGGGCGGCCCTCGGAGCTCGTACGGGACCGGGTCCGGGCGATGCGGTCGCTGACCGAGGACCTGCTGGAGATCTCACGCCTGGACGCGCGCAGCGAGACCGTGGACGTGGCGGTGCACCGGCTGGGCCCGGTCGCCGAACGCGTGGTCCGGGCCTCCGCCGGGGGCGGTCCCCGGACCGGGGCCCCGCCCGCCGGCGCCCCGGCCGAGCTGCGGATCGTGCGGGACGCGGAGGTCGAGACCGACCGGCGGCGCCTGGAACGGGTGCTCGGCAACCTGGTGGCCAACGCGTACCGGCACGGGGCCCCGCCGGTCGTGGTGACCGTCGACGGCCCGCTGGTGACGGTGCGGGACCACGGGCCCGGCTTTCCGGCGTACCTCCTGGAGACGGGACCGCAGCGGTTCCGTACGGAGGGCGGTGGCAAGGGCCATGGTCTCGGCCTGACCATCGCGGCGGGTCAGGCCCGGGTGATCGGCGCGGAGCTGGTCTTCGTGAACCCGGAGGGCGGCGGCGCCGAGGCCCGCCTCCGGCTGCCCCCGTACGGACACGCGGCGGACGCCGGCGGGGAGGCGGCGAGCGGGGGCGTGGGGGACGGAGGCGTGGGGGACGCGGGCCGGCGCGGCGGAGGCGCGTGAACGCGGGGGCCTCACCCGCCACCCGCACGACGACCGCACGGCACACCGTCACACAAAAGGGACATAGGGCATACGGCTTGCTACGTTGCGCACCATGACCGCACCCCCGAGCCCGGACGCGCCGCCGCTCGGGGTCCGTGTGCCGAAGCGCCGCGGGGTGGAGTTCTCCCTCCTGGTCGGCGCGGTCCTGCTGTCCGTGCTCGGGTACGCGGAGGTCGGGCTCGCCCACAACGGTGCCGTCCCGCCCGACGCCGTCCGGTACGGCGCGGGGCTCGGGCTGCTCGCGCTCGTCGCGCATCTCGCGGTGCGGTTCCGCGCCCC
>NZ_JAPSIW010000976.1 GCF_031178505.1 Streptomyces sp.
CTTCTTAGTGGGGCGATTAACCACCGTAGGTTCATCCACCGGTGGAAAACCCGACTCTGGTTGTGACCTGCGGTTTTGTAGGGCCGGCAGGTCGGTGATGAAGTACACCGCCGCACCGAGGGTCCCGTCCGGACCGCGCTCGCGTTCGCGGACGAGGAAGCCGTGCTGCTCCAGCTCCTTCACGCCGCTCCTGACGGCCGCCTCGCCGTCCCGGCCGCAGCGGGCAAGGTCGGTGACCTTCATCCGCCAGCCCTCCCGGTGTGTGGAGATCAGCCCGAACAGCCCTTTCGCCTTGAAGGACAGCCGGCCGTCACGGAACAGGCCGTTCGCGATCTGCGTGAACTCATCACCCGCCATGACACCCCGGCGGATCCCCGCACCGAACCCGCCGCCAGACCCTGCCCGCGGGCCTCCAGCCACAGAGCGCACTCTGGACGGCATATCGCTCAGGACGGCAGGGCGGTCGGTGATGCAGTAGACGCTCTCGCCGAGGGTGCCGTCCGGGTGGCGCAGGCGCTCACAGACCAGGTAGCCGTGCTCCTCCAATTCCCTCAGACCGGCGCGCACCGCGTCCCGGCCATCAGGCCCCAGGCGGACGAGGTCGGCTAGCGTCACCCGCCAGCCGCTGCGGTGCGTGCTGACGTATCCGAAGATCCCCTTCGCTTTGTAGGACAGTCGGGCGTCACGGAACAGGCCGTTGGCGATCTGCGTGAACTGATCAGCGGCCATCACGCCCCGGCGGATCCCCGCACCGAAGCCACTCACCGCGACTTACCGCACACCGGGTACACCCGGCCGCCGAGAACGTGCGACCGGCCCACGCCAACGGGCCGCCCAGGGTCACCGGGTGAGGAGACACACACAAGATCCATGGCGGTCAGCCCATCGGCCGCCCCCGACCAGACAGACGACCACAACCCCCGACCACCAGTCACGATCCAGCAACAGGCACATAGGCCCTGCCATGGTCGGGCTCATGGTGGGGCCGACCACAGGGCTTTCGGCGAGAGGCTGGGGCCGGCGAGAGACCCTGCGCGAAGCACCCGCCCGGGAGAAGAGAGCGGATTGCGCGTGGGGCAGCCGAAAGCGGGGGCGGCCAGTCACCACGGGGCGTCGGTCAACGCCCCCACCATGGCAGTGGCACCGAGGACCGACCGCCCCAGGTGAAGGCGTCCGGAGGAAGCACAATCAGTGTCGTGCCGGCTCATCCCCATGTCTCGCCGTGGACCAGAGGTCGGCCGAAGTACCGGCTCGCGATGGACGCGATCGCCGGGGCGATGCCGTCCTCATCGCAGTGCTTGAAGGTGTGGACGATGCAGCTGCGTACCGGATGCACCGGTCCGCTGGGCGATGCAGTTGTGTCTGCGGCCAGAGGCCGGTTCTGCGGTCGGGCGAGGGCGAAGCACACCAGCATGGTCCGGTGGTCTTCGTAGCCGAAGTGTCCGGAGACGGAGCGGTTGGTGAAGTCCAGGCAGTCGAAGACGACCGCGATGTCCTGATGCCCGTACGGCGCCTGGGCCAGCGCAGGAAGCACCTGCAAGATCGCCTCCCCGCCGGCGAGAAGCCGGGCCTGTTCCCACGATTCCCCCCAAGGCGGCGGCAGAGCGCCCCGCAGCTCCGCCTGCGTCTTCTCACTGCGCAGCACGGCTCCGGCCTCCGGACGATCCCAGCGGGCCTGCCCGCTGACGCTCTCCCAGTTCAGGCTGGCATTGACGCACAAGTCACCCGCGAGCAGCGCCCAGGGAGTCCGCACGACACGCTCGCGTGCCAGGTCGACGACCATGCGTCCGAAGACCTCGACAGGGAGCTGCACCGGTTCGACGGGGGCGATGAAAGCGTCAGTCCATATTCCCATCGTGTGGTTCTAGCACTGTCCGACAAGGGCGTGAGGACGGCGCGGTGCGCATCCACGACCCGCCGACTTGCCCGTGTCCGGTGTGCTGGGCCGCTCCTTGCGGATCACCGAACAGGCTTGCAGCCATCGGTGGGGACATGGCGGCATGCGCCTGACCGGCCATGGTCGGCCCGACCATGGGACC
>NZ_JAPSIW010000977.1 GCF_031178505.1 Streptomyces sp.
TGAGTGCGAGAGCCTGCACCGGGAGCTCCTCCCGCACGCGCAGATGGTGCGCGCGTGTTTTCGGGGCCGAGCCGCACCGGCGGCCCGAGCAGGATGAGCAGGACGAGAGAGAAGGCCAGTCCCATGAACTTCACCCCGCTGCCCACCGTGGACGCGGCGTCCGTACCCGACGACGGTCTGGTGCTGGACGTCCGCGAGGACGACGAGTGGGCGGCCGGCCGGGTCGAAGGCGCCCTGCACGTGCCGATGAGCAGCTTCGTGGACCGTTTCGGCGAGGTGACGGAGGCGCTGGCCGAACGCGGGCGCGCCTATGTGATGTGCCGGGTCGGTGGCCGGTCCGCGCAGGTCACCCAGTACCTGGTGCAGCAGGGTTTCGACGCGGTGAACGTCGACGGCGGCATGATCGCCTGGGAGAACGCGGGGCGTCCGGTGGTCTCCGACAACGGCCCCGGGTTCGTCGCCTAGGCGTGTCCGGAAAGGAGCGGCGTCTGCCCGCAGGGCCAGGAGGGACTGTACGGACTCGGCCCAGGACCGTACGGCGCAACCGCCCGCCCTGTCCGTGCGGCCCGCCGGTCCGCGCGTGCGCGTGACCGACGGGCCGTCAACCGGGGGCGCCGTGCCGCGTCAGCGGTCGAAGTCCAGCTCCACCTCGGGGGTGGCAGGGTGGGACTGGCAGGCGAGGACGTAGCCGGCCTCGGTCTCCTCCGGTTCGAGCGCGAAGTTGCGGTCCATACGGACCTCCCCGCCGACGACGAACGCGCGGCAGGTGCCGCACACCCCGCCCTTGCATGCGTACGGGGCGTCGGCGCGGGCGCGCAGGACGGTGTCGAGCAGGGTGTCGCCGCGCTCCACCGGCCACGTGCCGGACCGGCCGTGCAGGGTGGCCGTCAGTGTCGCGTGCGCGGGGGCGTCGGCGGCCGGTGCCGGTGCGGAGCCGTCGTCGACGTGGAAGATCTCCTGGTGGATCCGGGAGCGGTCCACGCCGAGTCCCCGCAGGGTCTTCTCGGCGCCCTGGACGAGACCGAAGGGGCCGCAGAGGAACCAGCCGTCGATGTCGGTGACCGGCAGGAGTGAGGGCAGCAGGGCGGTGAGCCGTTGCTCGTCGAGCCGGCCGGAGGGAACGCCCGCCTGCTGCTCCTCCCGGGAGAGGACCGTGACCAGCTGGAAGCGGTCGGGGTGGCGGTCCTTCAGGTCCGCGACCTCGTCCAGGAACATGGTCGAGGCGGCGGTGCGGTCGCTGCGGATCAGGCAGAAGCGGGCGTCCGGTTCGCGGGCGAGCAGGGTGGCCGCCATCGACAGGACCGGGGTGATACCGCTGCCGCCGACGACGGCGGCGAAGTGGCCGGGCCGCGGGTCGAGGACGAAGCGCCCGGTGGGTTCCATGACGTCGACCAGGTCGCCGACGGCCAGCTCCTTGAGGGCGTACGTGGAGAACTCGCCGCCGTCGACGTGGCGGATGCCGACGCGCAGGACGGGCGGTTCGCCGGGTGCGGCCGCGGGGGCGCAGATCGAGTAGGTGCGGCGGACCTCCTCGCCATGGCCGCCGGTGCGGCGCAGGGCGAGGTGCTGGCCGGGCCGGTGCCGGTAGGTGTCGTGGAGCTCGGGCGGGACGGTGAAGGTGACGGCCACGGAGTCGTCGGTCAGCCGCTCGACCTCGCTCACCCGGAGCGGCTGGAACCCGGCCCGTCCGGCGCCTGAGGACAGCATCTACAGCTCCTTGAAGTGGTCGAACGGTTCGCGGCAGGCGGTGCACCGGCGCAGGGCCTTGCACGCGGTGGAGGAGAAGCGGCTGAGGAGCTCGGTGTCCGTGGAGCCGCAGTGGGGGCAGCGGATCGCCAGGGTGAGCGGGACGGGGCCGCCGGCCGGGCCCTGGGGGCGCGGCGGGGCGATGCCGAACTCGCTGAGCTTGCGCCGGCCTTCCTCGCTGATGTCGTCGGTGGACCAGGCGGGGCTGAGGACGGTGACGACGGAGACGTCCGGGACGCCGTGGTCGTGGAGGGCCCGCTCGATGTCGGCGGACATGGCCTCGATGGC
>NZ_JAPSIW010000978.1 GCF_031178505.1 Streptomyces sp.
CCGCTGGTCTTCTGCAGCCAGTCGTCGGCCTTGGGCCCGTACACCCACTCGAACGTCCGCAGGGAGAGCAGGGGCCACGCGCCGCCGACGATGTTGAACAGGCCCTGGGCGCGGGCGACGGTCGCGTGCCGGGGGCCTGTGCTGCTGGGGCGGCCCCGGAGGGCCGGTGTGGTCGTTGTCTCCATGAGGGGCGACTGTCCGCTCCGCGCGCCCGGAAACGGTGCCGGGCCGGCCGGACCGGCGGCATGGAGAGCCCCTGTCCGGCACTGTCACGCGAACGGCCGGGGTGGAGAAGTGCCCGTACCGCGCACGGGACGTCCCTCAGGGCCGTACCGTCGGATCCGGCAACGTCCCCGGGGAAGGGAAACGGCATGAGCGCAGTGGCGCGCCGGACGGTGGTCTCGGCGGCGGGTGGCGCGGGTCTGGCGGCGGCGCTCGCCGCCTGCGGCGGCGGAACGGGCGAGCGGCGGGAACCGGACGGGAAGACGGACGGCGGGGGCGAGGGCGCCGTCCTCGCCACGACCGGGGAGGTCCCGGTCGGCGGCGGGAAGGTCGTGGCCGGACACGGGGTGGTGATCACCCAGCCGAAGCCGGGCGAGTTCAAGGCCTTCTCCTCCACCTGCCCCCACGCGGGATGCACCGTCGGCCGTGTGGAGGCGGGGGCGATCGTGTGCCCCTGCCACCAGAGCCGCTTCGACCTGTCGGACGGCAGCGTGACGTCGGGGCCGGCCAAGGAGCCGCTGCCGCCGATGCCGATCCAGGTCCTCGGGGAGGAGATCAGCTTCGGCTGAGGTGGACGGGGAGTCCCGCGTCCGTGCCGGGGGCTCAGGCCGGGGACGACTGATCCGCGCCGGGGGCTTCCCCGGAGGGAGCACGGCCTTGTGCTCTCCGGGCGGGGGGGGGCAGGTCCCGTCGACCGCCGCTCAGCCGCCGAGGGGTCCGGCGGCGGCCCGCAGCGCGTCCACGACCGCCCGGACCGAGGGACGCCGCCCGGCGTCCCCGCGCCAGGTGGCGTAGATGTGCCGCCGCACCTGCTGCCGTACGGGCACGAAGACCACGCCCTCCGGCTGGGGCCGGCCGAGCCGGGGCGTCACGCACACGCCGAACCCGGCGGCGACCAGGGCCAGTTGGGTATGGTGCTCGCCCGCGAAGTGGCCGAGGCGGGGCTCGATGCCCTGGGAGCGGAGGGTGAACATCAGCCAGTCGTGGCAGAACTCTCCCTCCGGCCAGGACACCCACTCCTCGTCGGCGAAGTCCGCCAGGTCCACCGCCTCGCGCCCGGCGAACCGGTGCCCGGCGGGCAGGGCGACGTCGGCGCTGTCGTCCAGGAGGTGCGCCCGCTCCAGGCCGCCGGGCACCGGGGCGCGCTTGTTGCTCCAGTCCAGGACGATCGCCAGGTCCGCGTCGCCGCGCAGCACCGCGCGCACGCCCGGCTCCGGCTCCATCTCGGCGGTCCGCACGCGCAGGTCCGGATGGCCGGCGCGGAGGGCGGTGAGCGTGCCGGGGAGGAGCCCGCGCGCGGCCGTCGGGAAGGCAGCGAGCCGGACCTCGCCCACCACCTGGCCGCGCTGGGCCTCGATGTCGGCCTGGGCGCGCTGGACCTGGGCGAGGATGGCGGCCGCGTGCTCGGCGAGCAGGAACCCGGCGTCGGTGAGCCGGACGCCCCTCCCGTTCTTGGCGAGGAGCCGCTGCCCCACCTCGCGTTCGAGTTTGGCGAGTTGCTGGGAGACGGCGGAGGTGGTGACGTGCAGGCCCTCGGCCGCGCCGCTGACCGAGCCGTGCCGTGCGACGGCGTCGAGGGTGCGCAGGCGCTCCAGATTCAACATGTAAGCGATCCTAAGACAAGGGGTCAAAGAATTCTCGCTTGTTCTAAGACGTGAGGGCCCGTCACGCTGTGGGGCATGAGCCCCGCAGCCACCCGCACCCCGTCTTCCCCGCCACCCCCGGACAGTCGTCCCCCCTGCTGGACTGGCGTGTCCGTTTCGGCGCGCTGGCCCTGATCTGGGGCTTCAGCTTCCTCCTCATCAAGGT
>NZ_JAPSIW010000979.1 GCF_031178505.1 Streptomyces sp.
ACAGCAGGGCGATCACCACGAAGAAGCCGTACGGCGCGTACGGCTCGACCTGCCGCCGCACCTTGTACGACAGCCAGGGCTCCAGCACCCCGTAGCCGTCGAGCCCCGGAACCGGCAGCAGGTTCAGAAGCGCCGCCGTCACCTGGAGGAACGCCAGGAAGGCCAGGGCGTACCGGAAGGCGGCCGGCACGCCGTCGAGCGCGTCCAGCCAGAACGGCGCCGTGCAGACGAGGGCGAAGAGGACGTTGGCGAGCGGGCCCGCAGCCGAGACGAGGCTGTGCTTCCAGCGGCCCTGGATCCTCCCCTGCTCGATGAAGACCGCACCGCCCGGCAGACCGATGCCGCCCATGATCACGAACAGCAGCGGCAGGACGACGCTCAGCACGGCGTGGGTGTACGCCAGCGGGTTCAGCGTCAGATAGCCCTTGGCGCCCACGGTGATGTCGCCGCCGTGCAGGGCCGTGCGGGCGTGCGCGTACTCGTGGAGACAGAGCGACACCACCCACGCCGAGACCACGAAGAGGAAGACGGCCAGGCCGGGGGAGGCGGCGAAGTCCGTCCACACCGCCCAGCCGGTCACGGCCATGACGGCGAGGATCGCCAGGAAGACGGGGCTGACCCGCCGCTCGTGGCGCCGGGTGGTGGCCGTGGTCATCGGGGGCTCCCAGGGGACGGAGGAGTGGGCGGGCGGAGCATCGGTCTGCGGGAAACGTACCGGTGGGCCGCGGGAGTTCCACCCCCGAGGTGCCGGGGCGGGACGGGGAGGGTCCGGGGCGGGACGGCGTTCACGGAGAATGGGGGCGTGCGCTACTCCGTCCTCGGCCCGACCCGCGTCCACGCCCCCGACGGCACCGGCGTGGCGGTCGGCGGCGCCCGGCTGCGGGCGCTCCTCACGGTCCTGGCCCTGCGGGCCGGCCGGACCGTGCCCGCCGGCACCCTCGTCGACGAGGTGTGGCACGGCACGGAGCCGCCCGCCGACGCCGTCGCCGCGCTCCAGGCCCTCGTCGGGCGGCTCCGCCGGGCGATCGGCCCGGACCGGGTGGTCTCCGCCGTGGGCGGCTACCGCCTCGCCGCCGATCCGGCGGACGTGGACCTCCACCGCTTCGCACGGCTCACCGCCGACGGCACCGCCGCGCTCGACGCCGGGGACCCGGACCGCGCCGCCGCCCTCCTGGACGAGGCCCTCGGCCTGTGGCGGGAGCCGCCCCTCGCCGACCTGCCGGACCGGGAGACGGAGGCCGCCCGGTGGGAGGCGCGCCACCTCGACGCCCGCCGCGCCCGCCTCGGCGCCGCCCTGGCCCTCGGCGACGCGGCCGGTGCCCTCCCCGACCTCACCGCCCTCTGCGCGGCCCACCCCCTCGACGAACCCCTCCACGCCCTGCGCATCCGCGCCCTGCGCGCCACGGGCCGCCCGGCGGAAGCGCTCGCCGCCTACGAGAGCCTCCGCCGCGCCCTCTCCGCCCGCCTCGGCACCACCCCGTCGCCGCCCCTCCTCGCCCTCCACGCCGAACTCCTGCGTCCGCAGGCGGCACCCGCCGCCGGGACCGGGTCCGGTCCCACGCCTCCGGGGGAGCACGGGACGGCCCCCGCCCCGCCCGGCAATCTCCGGGCGCGGCTGACCAGCTTCGTCGGGCGGGAGGAGGAGATCGCCGCGATCCGGGAGGCTCTCGGCTCGTCCCGGCTCGTGACGCTGCTCGGGACCGGCGGGGCCGGGAAGACCCGGCTGTCGCAGGAGGTGGCCGAGCGGGTCGCCGGGGCCTGGCCCGACGGGGTGTGGGTGGCCGAACTCGCCGCCGTACGGGACCCGGACGCCGTTCCCGAGGCGGTGCTCGCCGCCGTCGGGGCGCGGGAGACCGTGCTGCGCGGAGCCGGGGCCGAGGAGCTGCGCGGCGGAGGCGACCCCGTCGCGCGGCTCGTGGAGCACTGCGCGGGACGCCGGATGCTTCTTCTGCTGGACAACTGTGAGCACCTGCTGGGGCCGGTGGCCGGCCTGGCCGAGGAACTGCTCGCCCGGTGTCCGGGGGTGCGGGT
>NZ_JAPSIW010000263.1 GCF_031178505.1 Streptomyces sp.
GCGGCCTCGCGCAGCTGGTCCTTGACCGGGCCGTCCTTGTAGTTGAAGGCGGCGTCGAAGCCCAGCTCCTCCACGAGGAACTTGACCTTCTCGTCGGAGCCGGCCGAGCCGATCACCCGGGAGGCGCCCTTGAGCCTGGCCAGCTGGCCGACCTGGCTGCCCACGGCACCGGCGGCGCCGGAGACGAACACCGCGTCGCCCTCCTTGAAGGAGGCGGTCTCGAAGAGGCCCGCGTAGGCGGTGAGGCCGGGCATGCCGAGCACGCCGAGGTAGGTGGAGAGCGGGGCGAGCTCCGGGTCGACCTTGGTGGCGTGCTGGGCGGGCACGTGGGCGTACTCGCGCCAGCCGAGTCCGTGCAGGACGTGGTCCCCGACGGCGAAGCCCTCGGCGTTGGAGGCGACGACCTCGCCGACCGCGCCGCCGTCCATGGGGTGGTCCAGCTTGAACGGCGGGACGTACGACTTCACGTCGTTCATCCGGCCGCGCATGTACGGGTCGACCGAGAAGTGCAGGTTGCGCACGAGGATGCGGCCCTCGGCGGGCTGCGGGACCGGGACCTCACGGAGGGCGAAGTCGGACGCGACGGGCCAGCCGTGGGGACGGGACACGAGGTGCCATTCGCGGCTGGTCGCGGGAAGTGCGGACATGAGCACGGCCTCCTGAGGGGAAAACTATTTCACTACCTGAAACAACCATGCTCCTGCATATTTCATGTTGTCAAGTATCCGGGTAGGATGCTTCCCATGGCCACCTCCCCCGCGGACCCGCTCACCCTCGAAGTCGTCGAACTGATCGGCACGGTCGTGGCGCGGTACCACCAGGAGTACGAGGAGGCCGCGGCCGCCCACGCCCTCACCGGCGCGCAGGCCCGTGTCCTCGGCCTGCTCACCCTGGAGCCCACGCCGATGCGGAAGATCGCCACCAAGCTCCGGTGCGAGCCGTCGAACGTCACGGGGATCATCGACCGCCTGGAATCCCGCGGCCTGGTCGAGCGCCGTCCCGACCCGGCGGACCGCCGCGTGAAGGTCGCCGCCCCCACCCCCGAGGGCCTCGCCACCGCGCGCCGCCTCCGCGACTCCCTGCGCTTCGCCCGCGAGCCCCTCGGCGAACTGACCGACGTCGAGCGCACGCTCCTGCGGGACCTCCTGAAGCGGATGCTGGGCGAGGACGCGACCGGCCCGGCGGGGCGGGGAACCGACTAGCACCCTTCCGCCCGGTCTCGCGGCACCCGCGTCAGGGCCGCCGGCCGACACCCCTCGTGCGGTGACCGGAAAGGTTCACCGGGTTCGATCGGCTGCTGGCAGGATCGGTTCGTGGATCTTTCCGAGGGCCTGTCTGGCTGGACTGATTGGGACGGTGCGGCCTTCGTGGTGGGCCGCTCGTTGGGGATCTTTGACGAGTCTGTGACGTTCACGCAGGTCAAGTGGGTGTTCTGGACGGACAACTCGTTGGGGAACGCGCTTCATGAGGTGCTTCTTCAGCTGGTCGCTGCGGGAGTGCTGGAGCGAAGGGACGAACCGGACGAGCAGTTCCATTGGAAGGGGCGGTGACGTCAGGCCGCCGTTGGCAGAGGTCTGCCGCCCCAGCGGAGGCCTCGTTCGCTGCGGATGCGTGCGCGTTCGCGTCGTTGGGGTGCCAGGACGTCGGGGTGGCTGGCGTTCTGGTTGCGCCAGCGCAGGTAGGCGTGCAGGGCCCGGGTCTGGACGGTGTGGTTCGGGTGGTGGGAGTTGGCCGCAGTGAACTGGTGGCTTGAAGTGGGCCTCGGGCCCAGGTGTGGTCGATGCCCTTGCGGCGCCGGTTGACACCCCCACGTCTTCGTGCGCTGGAAGATGATCCCGCGGCGGGCCAGTAAGCACCGCAGGGCCTCGCGGCCGATCCGGACGGGCCGGGCGATGTTGCGTCGCAAGTGGTCGGCGAGTTTGCGGATCGACCAGCGGGTGAAGGGCTTGCCCAAGACGGTGGGGCGGGTGGTGGCCGTCTGGATGACGAAGTCCTCGTCGTCACGGTTCAGCAGGCGGGGACGGTGGATCACGTCCCGGACGGTGTCCTCGTCTGCCTGGACCAGCCGCGCGATCACCGGGACCGTGCTGCCGCCGGCCGAGGCAAGCAGCATCATCGCCCGTTGGAACCGCACGGAGCTGGTACTTCCCCACCGCACGATGTGCTGGAGCTTTTGCCCCTCCTTCTCCGCCAGCCTCCGGACTCTGACCGGTGGTGCCATCCCGTCTCCCCGTTGGTCGGAAGCGACCTCGCTTCCCACCAGCACAACGAGCAACCCGGTGACCCTATGCGGTCACAGCACTAGACGCACCACCACAGGAAGCGGGTGCACTCCGGTTCGCTCGGAGTCGGGGTGGGCGTGGGGGTCGGGGAGGCGGTCCTGGTGGGAGTGGGCGCGGTCGTGTCGCCCGGGGTGGGGGCCGGGTCCCCCGGGGTCGGGGTCGACGTCGCGGTGCCCGGCGCGGTGGGCGTGGCCGGGGGCGGCGGGGTGACCGCCGGGGCGGTGGGGGACGGCGGTCCGGTGACCGCCGGCGACTCCTGGGGCGCCTCCCCGACCCCCTCACCCGTACCGGAGCCGGTTCCGGGACCGGAGCCCGTACCCGTACCCGGGGCGGTACCGGAATCCGCGCCTTCGGGGGCGGTGCCGTGGCCCGTGGCGGTGCCGGCGCTCACCTGGCGGGCACGGGTGACCCCGGCGCTCGGGGACTCGGTCACGGTGTCCGGACCCGAGCCGTCCGGCTGGGCGGGCGTGCCGGTGGGCTCCGGTTCCACAGCGGCCTCCGGAGAGGTCGCGACGGGCCGCTCCTCGCGTACGGCCGTGGCGGCGCCGCCGTCGTCCGGCTCGGCGAGGACCGTCCGCAGCACCGTCAGCGTCCCGGCGGCGAGCACCAGCCCGAGCGTGCCGACGAAAACCGTACGGCCCCGGCGACCCCCTCCCCGCCCCTCCCGGCGCGCCCCCTCCCGGGCGGCACGCCGGCCTCCGGGAGCACGGCGCGGCGGCGCGACGACGTCCAGCTCGTAGACGTGCTCGGGGGGCACGGCGAGGTCCGGCACGTCGCGGTCCGGCAGGTCACGGTCCGGCACGGCGGACGCGGAGGGCGCGGGGGTGCCGGACGGGGTGCCGTAGGAGCCGTACGGGCCGGGCGCGGCAGGCGCGCCGTACGGATGGGGGGCTTGCTGCCGCAGCTCCTGCGCGGGGGTCCCGCACCCGGCACAGGCGAGGGCCCCGTTCAGATGCCGTCGGCACGGGTGGCAGTAGTCCATGGGGCACGCAGGCTATGCGCCACGGTACGGCCACAGCGAGACGGGCAGGTGAGGATCCTGTGAGGAAACCCCAGGTCGGCGGGGGCTCGCCACGTACGTCCCGCTTCGGGAAGGAACGTTCCCTCACGCTCTTCCTCCCGAAGGGTGCCCCGTCCGGGAGGGGACGGAGGCGGGGGCCGCGGGACGGACCCCGCACCCCGGGCCGATGGCGGACGAGACCGGGCCGGCGCGGCGTCCGGAGGGCCCGGAGGCCCCGGGCGGCTCAGCCCAGCGCGCGCCGCGGGCAGGGCGGTCGCACGATGCGAGAAGGACCGCGCGGCAGCACCGCGCGTCCGCCCGCGCCCACCACGACCCCCTCACCTCGCCCCGTGCCAGCACCGCACTCCGGAGGATCCGCCGTGACCGTCAGCCTGGAACAGTTGCGCCGTTGCCATGTCGCCGTCGACCTGGGAGCCGCTCGCACCCGGGTCTTCGTCAAGGGCGCCGGTCTCGTCGTCGACGAGCCGAGCGTCGCCGCCGTCAACACCCGCACCGGGGCGCTGATCGCCGTCGGCGCGCTGGCCGAGAAGATGACCGGCCGCACCCCCGACTACATCCGCGTCGTCCGCCCGGTCACCGGCGGCACCGTCGTGGACATCGAGATGGCGCAGCGGATGCTCCGCCACCTCCTCGGCGAGAAGCTGCGCCGGCAGCTGCGCCGCAAGCCCCGGCTCCGCGCCGCCGCCTGCACCCCGCACGACAGTGACCCTCTCGCCCAGCGCGCCGCCGTGGAGACCCTGGTGGGCCTCGGGGCGCGCCGGGTCGAGCTGGTCGACACGCTCATCGCGGCGGCCGTGGGCTGCGGCCTCCCCGTCGAACAGCCCACCGCCACCATGATCATGGTGTGCGGGGCGGCGACGACCCAGGTCGCGGTGCTCTCCCTCGGCGCGATCGTCACGGCCGAGCGCATCCCGGTCGGGGGCGACGCCATCGACCACGCCGTCATCCAGCACCTGCGCCACCACCACGAGCTGATGCTGCCGAGCCAGTCGGTGCGTCCGCTCCAACTCGCCCTGAGCGGCAACGGCCTGACACTCCAGGGGCCGGCCTCCACCGAGATCCACGGCCGTGACGTGGCCACCGGCCTCGCCCGCTCCGTGACCGTGGACACGGCCGCCGTGCGGGAGGCGATCCACACTCCGCTGACGGCCGTGCTCGACGGCATCGGCAAGGTGCTGCGCGACTGCCCGCCGGACCTCGTGGCCGATCTCGCGGACCGCGGGATCATGATGGTGGGCGGGAGCGCGCTGCTGCCGGGTCTCGACCAGATGCTGCGCGAGGCGACCGGCATGCCGGTGCACATCGCCGAACGTCCGGACGTGTGCGCGGTCCTGGGGCTCGGCGCGATGCTGGAGGGCAAGATCCAGCCGATGGTGCTCGACCCGCTCACCGAGCGGGACCCGCTCTCGGAGGAGGCCTGAGCGCCGCCGGCGGGGCCGGAGCCGACCGGATCCTCCCCGCCGGGTGATGCGTACGATCATGGGACGATGACGATCGTGGACCGGGACCAGGGCCGGAACCCGGACCGGGACGAGCCGGCCCCGGACCGCCTCCGTGACGGCCGGGACGGGGACGGCACGGACGAGGACGGCCCGGACGGGAACGGCCCGGACGGCGGCGGCCCGGACGGCGGCGGCCCGGACGGCGGCGGCCCCAACAGGGACGGCCCGGCCGGGTCCGGTGCCTCCGGCGGCACCGACCCGGCCGGCGGCACCGGACCCGGCCGGCTGCCCCTGCTGCTCGAAGCGGTCCTCGGCGTCGGCACGGACCTCGAACTGCGCGCCACCCTCCAGCACATCGTCGACTCGGCGACCGCCCTGACCGGGGCCCGCCACGGGGTGCTCGGGGTGATCGACCCCGAGCACCACCGCCTCACCGAACTCTTCACCTCCGGCCGGCCGGAGGAGGAGCGGCCCCGCCGCGACCGCCTCCCCGGCCGTCCCGACGCCGCCGATGCTGGCCTGCCCGGCGACGGCCCGTCCGTCCCGGTCCGCGTGCACACCGAAATCTTCGGCCACCTCCACCTCACCGGGAAGCCGGGTGGCTTCACCGCGGAGGACGAGGTGCTGCTGCGGATCCTCGCCTCGCAGGCCGGCATCGCCATCGGCAACGCCCGGCTGTACGAGACGGCCCGGCAGCGTGAGCGCTGGATCGACGGGGCGGCGGCCGTGACCACCGCCCTGCTCACCGGGGAGACCGCCGAGAACGCCCTGACGACCGTGGCCGAGCGGGCCAGGGTCCTCGCCGGCGCCGAGGCCGGCGTGGTCCTCCAGCCCACCGCCGAGGGCGGCATGGAGATCGTCGCCGCCTCGACGACCGGGGACCCCGGCGACCTGGTGGGGACGACCATCGCCCCCGGCTCCCCCGTCCTGGTCCAGCTGCTCGGCGGGGAACCGGTCTTCGTGGAGGACTCGGCGACCGACCCGCGCATGACCACGCGCGTACGGACCCGCTTCGGGCCCTCGATGATGCTGCCGCTGCGGAGCGGCGGCAAGCTCATCGGCACCCTCGCCCTGCCCCGGCGGCGCGGCGGTCCGCCCTACACGGCGGTGGACCGGCTGCTCGCCTCGCAGTTCGCCTCGCAGGCGGCCCTGGCGCTGGTCCTCGCGGACGCCCGGCACGACCGCGAACGGCTCGCCGTCTTCGAGGACCGCGACCGGATCGCCCGTGACCTGCACGATCTGGTGGTCCAGCGGCTGTTCGCCACCGAGATGATGCTGGAGTCGACCCGGCGGCGGGCGGCCGCGTCCTCCGAGGAGAGCGCGCTGCTCGGCCGGGCCGTGGACGAACTGGACTCCACGATCCAGGAGGTGCGGACGACGATCTTCGCGCTCCAGCAGCCGCCGGCCGACGCGCCGACCTCCTTCAGGGGGCAGGTGCTGCGGGAGACCGGCGGCGCGGCGGCCCTGCTCGGTTTCCAGCCGTCCGTCCACTTCTCCGGCGCGGTCGACACCCTCGTCGACGAGGGTGCTGCCGCGAAGCTGCTCGGCGTCCTGCGCGGGGCGCTCGCGGCGGCCCACCGCCGGCCGGGGGTCGGCGCGATCACGGTCGAGGTGGGGGTCGGGCCGGCGCCGTGGGCCGGTTCCGGCGCGGGCTCCGGACACGCGGGCCCGGACGGTGCCTGGCTGCGGGTCACGGACGACGGGGAACCCCCGACGACGGTCACCTGGCCGCGGCGGGCGGAGGCGTAGGAGCGCCGGGGGTCCGGCCGCGTCCCCGTACGGAGCAGTCCGGCGCGCCTCCCGCCGCGTACCGATCTTGACTGGAGGGGTGAACTCCGACGCGCAGACCCCGACCGCGGCGGCCTACCGCAACCTGGCGGTGGCCACCGTCGGCTTCACCCTCACCTTCTGGGCGTGGGACCTCGTCGCGCCCCTCGCCGGCTGGTACGGCGACCGGCTGGGCCTCAGCTCCTTCCAGCAGTCGCTGCTCGTGGCGGTGCCCGTCCTGGTCGGCTCGGTGGGCCGCATCCCGGCCGGCGCGCTGACCGACCGCTACGGGGCGAGGGTGATGTTCCCGCTCGTCGCCGCGCTCACGATCGTCCCGGTGCTGCTCCTGACGGTGGTCAAGGACAGTTACGGCCTGCTGCTCGTCGTCGGTTTCCTCCTCGGCCTGGGCGGCACGACCTTCGCGATCGGCATCCCCCTGGTCAACTCGTGGTTCCCGCCCGCCAAACGGGGCCTGGCGCTCGGCGTCTTCGGCATGGGCATGGGCGGGGTGGCGCTGTCGGGCTACTTCACGCCCCGGATCGCCGCGCACGGCGAGAACCTGCCGTTCCTCGTGGTCGCCGTGGCCCTCGCCGTGTACGCGGTCCTCGCCGCGTTCCTCCTCACCGACCGCCCGGACCGGCCGGTCCCCAGCGCCTCCCTCGCGACCCGGCTCGGTACGGCGGGACGGCTGCGGGTGACGTGGGAGCTGTCGGCGCTGTACGCGGTCGGCTTCGGCGGCATCGTCGCGTTCGGCGTCTACCTCCCCACGTACCTGAAGACCTGGTACGGCCTGGACCCGACCGACGCGGGCACCAAGGCCGCGGGGTTCGCCCTCGTCACGGTCGTCTTCCGGCCGATCGGCGGCTGGCTGTCGGACCGGGCGCACCCGGCGCTCGTGACGGCGTACGCGCTGGGCGCGGTCGCGCTCCTCGCGATCGTCCAGGCCTTCGACCCGCGGCTGGATCCGGTGGGCACGATCGCCCTGCTGTGCATGGCCGCCGGGCTCGGTACGGCGAGCGGTTCGGTCTTCGCGCTCGTCTCGCAGGTCACCCCGCAGGCGCAGGTCGGCAGTGTGACCGGCATCGTCGGGGCCATGGGCGGCCTCGGTGGCTTCCTGCCGCCGCTGGTCATGGGCGCGATCTACAGCGCCAAGGACTCGTACTCGATCGGCTTCATGCTCCTGTCCGACCTGGCCCTCGCGGGCTGTGTGTACGCCTACGGGCGGATGCGCGGGCTCCGCGCGGGAGGCGGCGAACCCGCGCGGGACGCGAAGGAGAGCGCGGCCGCCCGCCCCTGAGGGGCCCGGCGACGGCCGCGGGCCTCGCGCGTCCGGCCCCCGGGATTCCGATCCTCCCCGCCCCGGGCCCGCCCACCGGCAGAATGCCTCACGTCAGCCCTCGTCCCCGACCCGAGGAGTACGACCGGTGAGTGCGCTCGTCCCGGCCCTTGCGGCCCCGTCCGACCGGACCGCGCTCCGGTGCGGCCCGGAGACCCTGACGTACGCGGAACTGGCCCGGACCGCCGGTGACCTGGCCGCCCGGATCGGCGGATTCGAGCGGGTCGCCGTCTGGGCGACGCCGACCGCCCGGACGGCGGTGGCGGTCGTGGCCGCCCTCCTCGCGGGCGTACCGGCCGTCCCCCTCAATCCGCGCACCGGCGAGCGCGAACTGGCCCACATCCTCGGCGACAGCGCGCCGGGGGCGGTCCTCGCGGGTGCGGACGACGCCCTTCCGCCCGGCCTGGCGGC
>NZ_JAPSIW010000264.1 GCF_031178505.1 Streptomyces sp.
CCCCGGTACGGCACGGTCTCGTCGGCGGAACCGTCGGCCTCCAGCTCCTCGGACCACAGGGACCCCCTGAAGCCCTCGCAGGCGACGGACTCCCCCGCGTCCAGGGGCCACCACTCGTGCAGGGTGCGGATGCCGAACAGCTCACGGAGCCGGGCGTCCATGCCGCCGGGGCGTACCCGGTCGTCCTCGTCGGCGACGGCGGTCTGGAAGCCGCAGATGAGGGTTCCGCCCTGGCGGACGTAGGCGAGGAGGTTGTCGATCGCCGCGTCGGAGAGCGCGTAGAGCTGTGGCACGACGACCACGGAGTACGGCGCCAGGTCGTGCCCGGGGTGGGCGAAGTCGGCGGTGAGGTGCGCCTGCCAGAGGGCTCGGTGCCAGGCGCTCAGAACGTCCGGATAGTCCACCTGGCCGGACAGGCGGCCGTCCTGGGCACCGGCCCACCAGGCGTGCCAGTCGTGCAGGATCGCGACGTCCGCGGTGACGGTCCGGCCGGCCGTCTCGGCGCCGATCCGCTCCAGCTCCGCGCCGAGCTGCTTGACCTCCTGGAACGTCCGGCCCTCCTCCCCGGCATGGCTGACCATGCCGGAGTGGAACTTCTCCGCGCCCTGCCGGGACTGCCGCCACTGGAAGTAGCAGACGGCGTCGGCACCCCGGGCCACGGCCTGCAGGGACCAGAGCCGGTTGAGGCCCCGGGGCTTGGGGTGGTTCACGCCCCGCCAGTTGACGGGCCCGGCGGCCTGCTCCATGAGCATCCACGGCCCGCGCGCCTGGGAGCGGGTCAGGTCCTGGACGAGGGCGCCGCTCTGGGCACCCAGCGGGTCGCGCGGATCCGGATAGATGTCGACGGAGACGACGTCCTCCTCCTCGGCCCAGCGCCAGGCGTCCTGGCCCATCCACAGCGGCATGAAGTTGCTGGTGACCGGGATGTCCGGGGTGTGGCGGCGGACGATGTCCCGCTCGGCGACGTAGCACTCCAGGAGCATGTCGGAGGTGAAGCGCCTGAAGTCCAGCACCTGGGTGGGGTTGCGCATGTAGTGGGGCAGGCGGGGCGGCAGGATGCCGTCCCAGGTGTCGTAACCCTGGCTCCAGAAGGCGGTGCCCCAGGCCTCGTTGAGGGCGTCGAGGGTGCCGTACCTCTCGCGCAGCCAGCGTCGGAAGGCCGCCGCGGCCTCGTCTCCGTAGTCGAAGGTGCAGTACTCGTTGTTGATGTGCCACATCGTCAGCGCCGGGTGGCCGGCGTAGCGGGCGGCGAGGGCCTCGGTGATGGCGGCGGCGTAGCGGCGATAGGTGGCGCTGGAGTGCGAGAAGTGCTGCCGTCCGCCCCACCACTCGGTGCGGCCGTCCTCGGTGACGGGCAGGGTGTCCGGGTGCAGCCGGCCCATCCAGGGCGGGGGCGAGGCGGTCGGGGTGGCGAGGACGACGCCGATGCCGTTGTCGTGCATCAGGTCCATCAGCGCGTCCAGCCGGTCGAACTTCCGCACACCCGGCTCCGGTTCCAGGGTCGACCAGGAGAAGACGCCGAGGGTGACCGAGTTGACCCCGGCCGTCTTCATCAGCCGTACGTCCTCGTACCAGGTCTCCTCGGGCCACTGCTCCGGGTTGTAGTCGCCGCCGAAGAGCAGGCGGCCTCGGCTCGCGTCGCTCAGGCCGGGCATCAGACGGGCTCCCCGTACTGCACGCCGCGCCCGTTGGTGCCGAGGTAGACCCGGCCGTACACGCGCGGATCGCCGGTGACGACCCGACCGATCCAGCCCCACTGGTGCTGGTCGTCGTTGATCCGCACCCAGCTCCTCGCCTCGTCGTCGGAGCGGTGGACGGCGTTGGGGCCCGCGGTCGCGCCGACCATGTAGATCGCCGGGTACGTGGCGCCCGGGGCGGCCTTGCCGAAGCCCAGGGTGTGCGAGGACCGGCAGCTGCCGACCTTGGTGAAGGTGGCGCCTCTGTCGGTGGAGCGGTACAGCCCTGCCTCCTTCGCGCTGAGCCACAGGTCACCGGAGCGTCCTGGTGCCGCCGTCAGCTGGTACTGCGCGTCGCCCGAGGGCAGGCCGGTGGCCGCGGTGGTGAAGGTCAGACCGCTGTCGGTGCTGGCGTGGACCGTGCCGGTGGCCGTGTCGTAGGCGTAGAGGAGCGTCGGGTCCACGGGATCCGCGACCAGCACGGCACCCTTGGGTACGGAGGTGGCCTCGGACCAGGTGGCGCCGTTGTCCGTCGAGCGGTACGCCGGATGGACGGTGCCGTTCGAGGACCCGAGGGACCACAGAAGGACACCGCCGTCGGCGTTGGTGACGATCGGGCCGGGCGCGTCCTTGGCGGCGGCCGGCTGTGACGCGAAGGGCGACCAGGTCTGTCCGCCGTCGTTCGACCAGGCGCCGTTGGCGCTTCCGCTCCAGCCGGTGCGGACGACGTACGAGGGTCGGCCCGCGGCCTGGGCGAGTCCCGTCGTCGAACCGAACACGGGGTTCGACGCCATGCCGCGCGAGGGGGACGCCGTGAGCGACTCGTGGTACATCACGCCGATGTCGCCGTTCCCGCTGATCAGATGCGCCTCCCCGACCGGCGGCGAGATCAGGTGGAGGACGGCGGTCTCCTCAAGGCCGCGGATCTGCGGCGCCCAGTGCCTGAGGTCGCGCGTGCCGTACAGGGTCGCGCCGGTGCCGTACACGACGTGCCGGGAATCGAACGGGTCGAGGCCGAGGGCCTGGATCCACCAGCCGAACTTGGGCTTGTCGCCGCCCCACTTGAGGTAAGGGGTCTCGGAGACGTCGAGGACCGCCTGGTCCTTCAGGGACGTCCAGGTGCGGCCGCCGTCGGTGGACCGGAAGACGGTGTCGATTTCGGCCCAGCGGTTGTTGGTGGACACGACGAGCGTCCCCGGCCGCCGGGCGTCGACGGCGACGCCGCCGTAGCCGAAGGCGTCGATCCCGCCGTCGCTCGTCACCCCGCCGGGCTTCACGGGGGTGACCTCGGTCCATCTCCCGTTCGTCGTCCGCAGCTTGTGCACGCTGCCGTCGGACTGTCCGTTGGGGCCGGGGGCGTCGGCGTACGTCACGTACAGCTCACGGGTGAGGCGGTCGTACGCGGCGCGGATCGGCACCTTCGCGGCGGCGCCCGTCGGCTGCCCGGGGACGGGCTCCCAGGTCCTTCCGTCGGACGTGCGGTACAGGTTGGGGCGGTCGGCGGTGCCGTCGGAGTCGCCCCAGCCGGCGTAGACGGTACGGCCCGCGGCGACCAGGAGGGTGATGCCCTGGCCGGTGGCGCTCGGGGTGGCCGGGAAGGCGGCGGGCTGCCACGTGGCGCCTCGGTCCGTCGACCTGAGCAGCCCGTCGTGCCGGGTGCCGAGCCACAGCGTGTCGCCGTTCCGCGGGTCGACCAGGAGCCGTTCGCCGCATCCGCGCCCGTCCTCGTTGGCTCCGAGCTTCACGGTGAGGTCCGTGCGCTTCCAGGTGGCGCCCCGGTCCTCGGACCGCAGCACGGCCCCGTTGCCGGCCCAGGGCTGCGTGTACGTGCCGAGGGCGAGGTACAGCCTGTCGCGGTGGGCCGGGTCGACGGCCATGGCCTCGACGCCGAGGAGGTTCCAGTCGTCCCAGCCGAGGTGGTCGGTCAGCGGGATCCAGCGGTCGGTGCGATCGTCCCAGCGGTAGGCGCCCCCGATGTCGGTCCTGGCGTAGGCGAGCCCCCGTACCGACGGGTGGAACAGCACCCCGCTGATGAACCCGGTACCGCCCATGACGGCGCCGCGCCACCGGTAGCCGCGCCCGGCGACGGCCGAGGGGGCGGCGGCCCGCGCCTGCCCCGAAACCACGGGCAGGGAGACGACCGCGGCGGCGGCAGCGGAACCGGCGAGAACGGAGCGCCTGCTGAGGTGGAACGTACTCATGACATACCTCGGTCCTGAGACGAATGGGGGGAGTTTCGAGCGCGGATCAGGGGCGCGGGGCCACATCGACGTGCGGCCCCGCCGCGTGGACGCGACCGGAGGGCGTCAGCCCTTGACGGCCCCCGTGAGCATGCCCTTCTTGAAGTGCCGCTGGACGAACGGGGAGGCCACGGCGACGGGGATCAGCGCGAGGACCATGACGGCCATCTGCAGCCCCAGGGCGGAGAGTTGCCCGGTGCGGACCGCCTGCTGGAGGCCGGTCGGTGCCTCGGTGTTCTTCTGGACCAGCTGGATGAGCACGTTCTGCAGCGGCATCATCCGCTGGTCGCTGAGGTAGATGGACGCGTTGAACCAGGCGCTCCAGTACCCGACCGCGTAGAACAGCGAGATGACGGCCAGCACCGCACGCGACAGCGGCATGATGATGGTCAGCAGGATGCGCGTCTCACTGGCCCCGTCGATGCGGGCGGACTCGGTGAGTTCGGGGGAGATCCCCATGAAGAAGGCCCGCAGGACGAGGATGTTGAAGACACTGACGGCACTCGGCAGGATCAGTGACAGATAGGTGTCGGTGAGGCCCAGCGACTGCACCAGAAGGTACGTCGGAATGAGGCCGGCCCCGAAGAACATGGTCGCCATGATGGCCATCAGGAAGAACCGGTGGCCCAGACTCCCCGGCCTCGACAGTCCGTACGCCGCCAGCACCGACACCGTCATGGAGAGCAGGGTGCCGAAGAGCGTGACACCGACCGAGACCATGATCGCCCGGCTGACCTGGCCTCCGCTGAGCAGTTCCGTGTAGTTGACGAAGGTGATGCCCTGAGGGATCACGACGAGGCCGCCGGCCTGGTCGATCACGGGCTTCGGGGAGAGGCTGGTGACGATCACGATCCACAGCGGACCGAGCACCCCCAGACAGCAGAGCGCGAGGAAGCCGCCTTTGGCGGTGAGTCCCGCCTTGCTCGGCGGCTCCTCCCACACAGGGCGGGCGGGAGCCCTGAGGCTGCGGATGAGCTGCGTGTTGAGGCTCACTTCTTGTACACCCCCTGCTCGCCCAGCAGGTGCGCGAACTTGTTCGCGCCCAGGACGAGACAGACTCCGATGAGTCCCTTGGCCAGGCCGACCGCGGCCGCGTAGCTGAAGTCGCCGTTCTGGATACCCACGTTCCACACGTAGGTGTCGAGGACCTCGCTGGCCCCCGCGCCGACCGCGTACCGCTGGAGCAGGAACTGCTCGAATCCGACGCTCAGCGCGTCACCCACCCTGAGGACGAGGAGCAGGGCGATCACCGGGCGCAGTGCGGGCAGCGTGACGTGCCACATGCGCCGCCAGCGCCCCGCGCCGTCCATGGCTGCGGCCTCGTACAGGTCGGTGCTGACGGCGGACAGCGCCGCGAGGAAGACGATGATCCCCCAGCCGGCGTCCTTCCACACGGCCTGTGCGGTGACCAGGTATTTGAAGAAGTCCGCGTCGGTCATCAGGTCGAAGCCGCTCCACCCGTGCTTCTCCAGGGTCTGCGCGATGATGCCCGCGCCGCCGAGGATCTGCTGGAACACGGTGACGACGAGGACCCACGAGAAGAAGTGCGGAAGGTACATGATGGCCTGCGCCACGGCCCGCACCCGGGGCCGGATCACGCTGTTGATGACCAGCGCGAGGACGATGGGGACGGGGAAGAACAGCACCAGCTGGAGCACGAACAGGACGATGGTGTTCTTCGTGGCGCTCCAGAACAGCGGGTCGTCGAGCATCCGTGAGAACTGCTCCACTCCCACCCACGGGCTGTGGAAGACCGCTGTGATGCCGTTGCTGGAGACATACGGGTCGTACTCCTGGAAGGCGACGACGTTGCCGAGCAGCGGGACGTAGTTGAAGATCAGGAGCAGGGCGAGGACGGGCAGGGTCATCAGGATGAGCGCGCGGTCGCGGCGCCACCGGACCCGGAAGGGGACCTTGCCGGCCTTGGCGGCCCTGCGCGGCACGCTCTCCTTCACGGTGGCCGCGGCGACCGCGGCCCGTGGCCCTTCGACGGCCGCGGGGGGACGCGTCCCGTCGGGCCTGCTCCCGGCCGTGACGGACATCAGATGCCGCTGCCGTTCTTGTCGAGGAGCTCCTTGTACCAGTCGCGCAGCTTGTCGCCGCCGGAGGACTTCCAGGTGGAGATGGCCTGCTGGATGTCGGAGAGCTTCTTGTTGCCGCGTACGAAGTCGATCTCCAGCTGCTCGAACTGGCTGGAGAGGGTGGCGTATCGGGTCGGCTCGACGATGTTCATGCCGTAGGTGGACGTCTTCTTGACGAAGGCACCCTGCCGCTGCTGCCACTCGACCTGCATGCGGGTGATGTCGGGGAGGTCGGGGTGGGCGGTGTAGGGGGCCGGGGCCGCGAGCAGCACCCAGGCGTTGTTGACCTCCTGGACGCCCCGGTCGTTCTTGACCGGGGCGCCGTTCTCGACCGTGTAGTGGGTGCCCTCGACGCCGTAGTCGACGAACATCCGCTCCTTGGTGCCGTAGGGCGCCGCCGCGAAGTTGGCGGCGGCCAGCGCGTTCTCGACCGTCTCCTTCGAGGCGTCCTTGCGGATCATCGACCAGATGCCCGCGGGCTGGCCGGCGTACAGCGTGGGGCTGCCGCCGTCCGCGCCGAAGTAGTCCATGCCGTGGATCTCGAAGTCCGGGTTGGACCGGGCCTGTTCGGTGGTCTTGCCGTACCAGGAGGAGATGTCGTTGTTGTAGACGAGGATCTGCCCGGAGCTGAACCGCTGGCCCGGGTCGCCCGTGTTCGCCTTGTCGTCGGGATGGACGACGCCCGCGGCGAACAGTTTGCGGACCCACTCCAGATGTTCGAGGTACTCGGGGTGCTCGATGCGGTACGTCAGCTTGCCGTCGTCCCCGATGTTCCAGCCGAGCGACCCGGCGGGGCGGACACCGAAGATGCCCGCTGCCGACCACCTCATGTCACCACAGGCCCACACCTTGGCCTTGGCGCTGGTGGCCTCCTTCGCCCAGCTGAGGAACTCGTCGGCCGACCTGGGAACGGTGTAGCCCTTCTTGCCGAAGATGTCCTTGCGGTAGTAGGGCACGATGTTGGGCACGGAGGCGGCGGGCATGGGGATGCCGCGCAGCGCGCCGCCGAAGATGCTCATGCGCCAGGAGTCGGTCGGGATCGCGGCCAGGTTCGGGTACTTCTTGACCTTGTCGCCCGCCAGGTAGGGGCCGAGGTCCATGAACTTCGCGGTGACCGCGTTCGAGATCTTGCCGACCAGTTCCCAGCTCGGCACGACCACCATGTCGGGTATGGAGCTGGAGGCGAGAACGGCACCGAGCTTCTCCCCGTAGGTGTTGCCGTCCTGGTTCTGCCAGGTGATCTTGGTGCCGGCCGCGGCGTCGAGCGCCGTGTAGTACGCGCAATCGGGCTTCGGCGGGGTGCCCCAGAGCGGAGCCATGATCTCGATGGGAGCGCCGGTGCCGAGCCTTGTCGGGGCCGAGGAGGCGAGGGTCGCGAGATCGACCTTGCTGGTGTAGCCCGCTGACGAGCCGTTCTTCGACGGAATGTCCGGCTTGGCGACCGTGCTGGCGACATAGGCCGGGAGCAGCTTGTCCGCGGCCTTGCCCGCCGTCGCGCCCTCTCGCGACCCGCCGCTCCCCGCATCGCTGCACGCGGTGAGGAGCGGCATTCCCCCGGCCACCGCCGCGGTGGCGACCGCCGTGGAGGCGAGGAAGCTTCTCCGGCTCAGTCCGGAGGAGGCGGCATTCGGCGTCATTGCGTCAACCCTTCGTGGCGCACCTGGACACCCGGCGGTGGCCCGTCGGCTGTGGTGTCGTGACTGGAACTGGCTGAGCTGAAAGCGGACATCCGACCACTGCGGCGCGGTGCGCAGTCGAAGCGCTTCGATGTTGCAGTGAGGTTAAGTGAACACCCATGGGCGCACAAGAGTCGCTTCCAAGATTCCTCCGCGGAGCAGGGGACGGCTCCGGACCCCTCCCCGTACCTCCACCTGCGCGATGCCGCCGGCTTCTCGACACCGCCCTGTGGCCTGATGAGCGTCGAAGCGCTTCAGGACCCCTCACCGCTCCATCCGGCGGGTCCGCACACGCGCCCCCCACCATCCCTCCGTCGCCGAGGACGGCCGTGCCCGAGCCTCCGCCGACCAGCCCGGAGGCCGGTTCGTCCAGGAGACGTTCCGGCTGGAACCGCACGAGAACGGCCACCTCCTTCGGCACATCGGTACGGGCCGCCCCCTCTCTGTCGCCGCCGACGCCCTGAAGGTTGCCGACGGGAACGGGGAGATCCGAGACCGAGGACCGTACGCCCCTGACCCTGCCCGCCCACCAGGAGCGCCTTCCGCGCGGCCCGCCCGGCCGGACCGGAGACGGGCAGCCGGGC
>NZ_JAPSIW010000265.1 GCF_031178505.1 Streptomyces sp.
CTCGCGCCTGTACCGCAAGGCCAAGGAGCAGGTCACCCACTCGCTGGTCTACAACTACAACGACCGCAAGAAGCGCAAGGGCGACTTCCGTCAGCTGTGGATCCAGCGCATCAACGCCGCTGCCCGCCTGAACGGCATGACGTACAACCGCCTCATCCAGGGTCTGAAGGCCGCCAACATCGAGGTGGACCGCAAGATCCTCGCCGAGCTGGCCGTCAACGACGCCAACGCGTTCGCCGCGCTGGTCGAGGTCGCGCAGAAGGCTCTGCCGGCCGATGTCAACGCCCCGAAGGCCGCCGCCTGATCTTCCAGGCCGCAGTACCTCTGCCCGGACCCGCAGGCGCGCACGCGCCTGCGGGTCCGGGTGCGTCGGCGCCCCGGCCACGCCCGTGACCGACGGAACGCCTCGCGTCCCGGCCGCGGCCCCGCGGACGGGACGACGGCTCCCGCGCCGCCCGGCCACGCCCGGCCGGCCGACGGCCCGCCCCCGGTCCGGCACGAGCCGGCCGCCACCGCCCGGACCCGGCCGCCCCCGGGCCGCCGCCCGCACCCGCCCCGCCCGGCCCGCCGTTCCCGGCCTCCCCGGAGCCGGACCCGAAGAGAGAACCGCCGCACCCCATGGTCACCCCCGAGCTGATCTCCCCGCGTTCCCCGCGCGTCGTCGCCGCCCGGCGGCTCGCCAAGCGCAACTTCCGGGGCAAGGACCGCCTCTTCATCGCCGAGGGCCCGCAGGCCGTCCGCGAGGCCGTCGAGCACCGGGGCACCACCGGCGAGCCGACCCTCGTCGAACTCTTCACCACCGTCGAGGCGGCCGAGCGCTACAGCGCCATCGTCGAGGCCGCCCGCGCCGCCGGGGCCCGTGTGCACCACGCCTCCGACGCCGTCCTCGCCGAGGTCTCCCAGACCGTCACCCCGCAGGGCCTCGTCGGCGTCTGCCGCTTCCTGGACTCCCCGTTCGAGGAGATCCTCGCCGCCCGGCCGAAGCTCGTCGCCGTCCTCGCCCACGTCCGCGACCCCGGGAACGCCGGCACCGTCCTGCGCTGCGCCGACGCCGCCGGCGCCGACGCGGTCGTCCTCACCGACGCCTCCGTCGACCTGTACAACCCGAAGTCCGTGCGCGCCTCCGTCGGCTCCCTCTTCCACCTGCCCGTCGCGGTCGGCGTCCCCGTCGAGCAGGCCGTCGCCGGCCTCAAGGAGGCGGGCGTGCGGATCCTCGCCGCCGACGGGGCCGGCGCGCACGACCTGGACGACGAGCTCGACGCCGGCACCATGGGCGGCCCCACCGCCTGGGTCTTCGGCAACGAGGCCTGGGGACTGCCGGAGGAGACCCGCGCCCTCGCCGACGCCGTCGTCCGCGTCCCCATCCACGGCAAGGCCGAGAGCCTCAACCTGGCGACCGCCGCCGCCGTCTGCCTGTACGCCTCCGCGCGCGCCCAGCGGCCCCGCGGCCCCCGCGCCACCGCCTGACACCGCTTTCCGTAACCCCGGGGCTCCGCTCCGTCGCCCTCGCCCAGTAGAGTGACGCACTCGGGGCCCACTGCGAGCAGCACGAAGGGGTGGGGACGGGATGACGGTCGGTACGGACAGTCCCGCGGACGCGGGGGGCGCCCCGCCGCGCGCCCCCGGAGGCCCCGGTCAGGCCGCCGCCGAGCCCGCCGGGACCACTGCCGTGCCCGAGCCGGCCGTCCGGGAGCGGGCGCGGGAGCAGCCGCCCGGCGGGGCCTTCGCCGGACTGCAGCCCGACGACCTCCCCGACGGGCTCGTCGTCGCCGACGAACACGGCCGCGTCATCTGCTTCAACGCCGCCGCCGCCCGCATCACCGCCGTCCCCGCCGACCGGGCCCTCGGCATGCCGCTCGACCGGGCGCTGCCCCTGGAAGATCTCAAGGGCCGCCGATGGTGGACCCTGACCGACCCGTACGGAGGCCTCGCGACCCGGCGCGGCCAGCCCGAGCGCAACCTGCTGCTCCCCGGCGGCCGCGAGGTCCTCGTCTCCGCGCGGTACGTCCGCGAGCGGCCCACCGGCCCCGTCCGCCGGGTCGTGGTCGGTCTGCGCGGCACCGACGCCCGCCGGCGCAACGAACGCAGCCACGCCGAACTCATCGCGACCGTCGCCCACGAACTCCGCTCCCCGCTCACCTCCGTGAAGGGCTTCACCGCCACCCTCCTCGGCAAGTGGGAACGGTTCACCGACGACCAGAAGCGGCTGATGCTGGAGACCGTCGACGCCGACGCGGGCCGCATCAAACGGCTCATCGCCGAACTCCTCGACATCTCCCGGATCGACTCCGGCCGCCTCGAGGTGCGCCGGCAGCCCGTCGACATCGCCGCCGCCGTCGGCCGCCACGTCCAGGTGCACACCACCGGCGGCCAGTCGCCCGACCGCTTCTTCGTCCGGATCCGGCCGGGACTCCCGCCGCTGTGGGCCGACCCGGACAAGATCGACCAGGTCCTCGGGAACCTCCTGGAAAATGCGGTGCGGCACGGCGAGGGAACCGTCACCATCGAGGTGGCACCCACCACGGCGGGCGACGACGGAGAAGAGGGGACGGAGGTCACCGTGAGCGACGAGGGCCCCGGCATCCCCGAGGAGTCGATGAGCCGTGTCTTCACCCGCTTCTGGCGGGGCAGCAAACGCGGCGGCACCGGCCTCGGCCTCTACATCGTCAAGGGCATCGTCGAGGCCCACGGCGGCACCATCAGCGTCGGGCGCGGCCCCCGCGGCGGGGCCGAGTTCCGATTTACCCTGCCCGTCGGCACCCCGGCGCACCTCCTCTGACGTCTCACCTGACGAGACCGTACGAGGTCGGAAGCCGCCCGGGCCGCCCACGGGCCCATACGCGTCCCCGCGCCCCGTTAGACTCGACCTTTGGCACGTTTGCGCCCTTGTCGTCGAGCGGGGGTCGCCCCAGCCAGCCAAACGGAAGCACGGGAAGAGATGTCGGCACCGAATAAGTCGTACGACCCGGTCGAGGTCGAGGCCTTGAAACCGGAAGAGATCGAGCGCATGCGGGACGAGGCGCTCGCCGCCTTCGCGGCCGCAGGCGACCTCGACGCGCTCGCGCACGCGAAGACCGCCCACACCGGCGGCACCTCCCCGCTGGCGCTCGCCAACCGGGAGATCGGCGCCCTGCCCCCGCAGGCCAAGGCCGCCGCCGGCAAGCTCGTGGGCCAGGCCCGCGGCGCCGTGTCCAAGGCCCTCGCCGCCCGCCAGGCCGAGCTGGAGGCCGAGCGCGACGCCCGTGTCCTGGTCGAGGAGGCGGTGGACGTCACCCTTCCGTACGACCGCGTCCCGGCCGGCGCCCGCCACCCGCTCACCACCCTGATGGAGCGCGTCTCCGACGTCTTCGTCTCGATGGGCTACGAGATCGCCGAAGGGCCCGAGGTCGAGGCGGAGTGGTTCAACTTCGACGCCCTCAACTTCGTTCCGGACCACCCGGCGCGGCAGATGCAGGACACCTTCTTCGTCCGGGGAACCACCCCCGAGGGAACGGCCACCGAGGGCGACGAGTCCGGTGTCGTGCTGCGCACCCACACCTCGCCGGTCCAGGCCCGCACCCTCATCGACCGGGAGCCCCCGGTCTACGTGGTGTGCCCCGGCCGCGTCTACCGCACCGACGAGCTCGACGCCACGCACACCCCGGTCTTCCACCAGATCGAGCTGCTCGCCGTCGACGAGGGCCTCACCATGGCCGACCTCAAGGGCACCCTCGACCACATGGTCCAGGCGCTCTTCGGCTCGGACATGAAGACCCGGCTCCGCCCGAACTTCTTCCCGTTCACCGAGCCGTCCGCCGAGATGGACATGCTCTGCTACGTCTGCCGCGGCGAGTCCGTCGGCAACCCGGACCGTCCCTGCCGCACCTGCGGCAGCGAGGGCTGGATCGAGCTCGGCGGCTGCGGCATGGTCAACCCGAAGGTGCTCGTCGCCTGCGGTGTGGACCCCGAGAAGTACAGCGGATTCGCCTTCGGGTTCGGCATCGAGCGGATGCTGATGTTCCGCCACAACGTGGAAGACATGCGAGACATGGTCGAGGGTGACGTCCGGTTCACCCGGCCGTTCGGGATGGAGATCTGATGCGGGTCCCGCTTTCTTGGCTGCGGGAGTACGTCGACCTGCCGGCGACGGAGACCGGCCGGGACGTACAGGCCAAGCTCGTTTCCGCCGGCCTCGAGGTCGAGACGGTCGAGCAGCTCGGCGCGGGCCTCACCGGCCCGCTGGTGGTCGGCAAGGTCCTCACCATCGAGGAGCTGACGGAGTTCAAGAAGCCCATCCGCTTCTGCACCGTCGACGTCGGCCGGGCCAACGGCACCGGCGAGCCCCAGGAGATCATCTGCGGCGCCCGTAACTTCGCCGAGGGCGACAAGGTCGTCGTGGCCCTGCCCGGCGCCGTGCTCCCCGGCGACTTCCGGATCGCCGAGCGCAAGACGTACGGCCGGGTCTCCAAGGGCATGATCTGCTCGGGCGACGAGCTCGGCATGGGCGACGACGGCTCGCACGGCATCATCGTGCTCCCGCCGGAGCACGAGGTCGGCACCGACGCCACCGTCCTGCTGGAGCTGTACGACGAGGTCCTCGACATCGCCGTCACCCCGGACCGCGGCTACTGCCTCTCCCTGCGCGGGGTCGCCCGCGAGGCGGCCATCGCCTACGGGCTGCCGCTGCGCGACCCGGCGCTCCTCGACGTGCCCGCGCCGAACTCGTACGGCTACCCGGTCCAGATCTCCGACCCCATGGGCTGCGACCGCTTCACGGCGCGCACCGTCGTGGGCCTGGAGCCCGAGGCCCGGTCGCCGATCTGGCTCCAGCGCCGCCTCCAGAAGGCCGGCATGCGTCCGATCTCGCTCGCCGTCGACGTCACCAACTACGTGATGCTGGAGCTCGGCCAGCCGCTGCACGCCTACGACCGCACGCGGCTCGACGGCCCCATCGGCGTCCGCCGCGCCGAGGCCGGCGAGAAGATCACCACCCTCGACGGCACCGTCCGCGTCCTCGACGCCGCCGACCTCGTCATCACCGACAACCGCGGCCCGATCGGCATCGCGGGCGTCATGGGCGGTGCCAACACGGAGATCGCCGACCCGGTGGCCGACCCGGAGACCGGCATCGTCTCCGGCACCACCGAGGTCGTCATCGAGGCCGCGCACTTCGACGCGATCTCGATCGCGCGCACGGCCCGCCGCCACAAGCTGTCCTCCGAGGCGTCCAGGCGCTTCGAGCGCGGTGTCGACCCGCAGGCCGCCGCCGCGGCCGCCCAGCGCTGCGTCGACCTGCTCGTGCTGCTCGCGGGCGGCACGGCCGAGGCCGGCGTCACCGAGGTCGTCGCGCCGTCCGCGCCGCGCACGATCACCATGCCGGCGGACCACCCCGACAAGGTCGCGGGCGTCGCCTACGGCCGCGAGACCGTCGTCCGCCGCCTCCAGGAGGTCGGCTGCGACGTCTACGGCCAGGACGAGCTCGTCGTCACGGTGCCCTCGTGGCGCCCCGACCTCAACGAGCCGAACGACCTCGCCGAGGAGGTCATCCGCCTGGAGGGGTACGAGAACCTGCCCTCCACGCTGCCGAAGCCGCCCGCCGGCCGCGGTCTCACCGAGCGCCAGCGTCTCCACCGGCGCGTCGGCCGCGCCCTGGCCGGCGCCGGCTACGTCGAGGCCCTGAACTACCCGTTCATCGGCGAGCAGGCCCTCGACCACCTCGGCCTCGACGAGGACGACGCGCGCCGCCGGGTCGTCACCCTCGTCAACCCGCTGTCCGACGAGGAGCCCGCGCTCCGTACGACGCTGCTCCCGGGCCTGCTCGGCGCGCTGCGCCGCAACGACAGCCGGGGCGGCCACGACCTGGCGCTGTTCGAGACGGGTCTCGTCTTCCGGCCCCAGGGCGAGTCGGGCGTCGCCGTCCGCCTGCCCGTCGACCGCCGTCCCACCGACGAGGAGATCGCCGGCGTCAACGCCGCGCTGCCCGCGCAGCCGCGCCGCGTCGCCGTCGTCCTCGCCGGTGCCCGCGAGCAGGCCGGCTGGTGGGGCAAGGGCCGTCCGTCCGACTGGGCGGACGCGGTCGAGGCCGGCCGCACGGTGGCCGCCGAGGCCGGGGTCGAGCTGCACGTCAGCGCCGACCGGCACGCCCCGTGGCACCCGGGCCGTTGCGCCGCGTTCCACGTGGAGATCGACGGCGAGAAGGTCCTGGTGGGCCACGCCGGCGAACTCCACCCCCGCGTGGTGAAGGCCTTCGGCCTGCCGGCCCGGTCCTGCGCGATGGAGATGGACCTGGACCTCCTGGCCCGGGCGAACGAGGGCCCCGTCAAGGCCCCCCGTATCTCCTCCTTCCCGGTCGCCACCCAGGACGTCGCCCTGGTCGTCGCCGACGACGTCCCGGCCGCCGAGGTCGAGTCCGCGCTCCGCGAGGGCGCCGGCGAACTCCTCGAGTCCATCCGGCTGTTCGACGTCTACACCGGCGACCAGCTCGGCGAGGGCAGGAAGTCCCTGGCGTACGCCCTGAAGTTCCGCGCCCAGGACCGCACCCTGACGGTCGACGAGGCCACCGCGGCCCGCGACGCCGCCGTCACCCTGGCCTCCACCCGCACGGGAGCCACCCTCCGCGGAGCCTGACACCCCCGCACCCGCCCGAGGGCCGTCCCGGAACACTCCGGGGCGGCCCTCGGTCGTACCAGCGCCTCCATCGGCGGGGGAGGGCGGCCGAGTGACGGACTACGCGCCCATCGATGTGAGGACCACCACGTGTGCCGGTGGGCCCTGGCCACGGTGGCCCCGGTGCGGGTCGGGTCGGAGGGCGGGGTTCGTTCGGCCCCATGCGAGTGGGACGGGGCCATCCGTGGCGCGAACCGCCTGTGGGAGCATCGAACACACATCAGCCGAACGACGGACGTCGGTGAAGTCCAGGGGGAGGAGTGGTCTCATGCCGCTCGTCGCGATCCAGCCGTCTTACGGGAACCCGACAGCGAGGCGCCATTGGGAGGACACCCTCGATCGAGAGGTCCCGTTCGCCGCGGCTCCGCACCGGAGCGCGCTGACATCCGGACAGTACGAGGAACTCATGCGCTTCCACGGGTCCGGGAAGGCCCGCTTCTGGGGGGCGACCTCGGTCCAGGACAAAAAGATGTCTCTGCTCCGCACGGGGGACGTCGTGTTGTTCACCGGCAAGAACCATGTCCGTGCCGTAGGTGAGGTGGCAGTCACCTTCCGCAACGCCGACTTCGCCGACACCATGTGGAGCCAGGACACGGTGAAGGGCAGCTGGCTCAACGTGTACAGCCTCCTGGCGTTCCGACGTACGGAGATTCCCTACCAGGAGATCTGGGACCTGCCGAGCTTCAACGAGGGGGACAACTTCATGGGCCTCCGGGTGCTCCAGGGAGACAAGGCGGAGGAGATTCTGCAGGGCCTGGGCATCGGCACTGTCACCGAGACCCGGCGCAGGATCGCCCGGGACGCCGAGGTCGCGCGGGCCATCGCCACGGGCACGACCGTGGTACCGGTGGAGGCGCTGCACACACCGGCCACCACCTACCGGCGGGCCGAGGGGGAGATAGAGGTTCGACGGACCGAGGCCCTCCTGGTCGCCGAGTACCGGGCGACCCTGACCGGCGTGCAGGTGGACCGTCTTCGCACACCGGCCGGCCTCACCGACCTCCATGTGGTGGGTGCCGACGGCACGGAGGTCATCGAGGCCAAGAGCGGGAGCGGACACGAGTACGTGAGGCTGGCTCTCGGACAGCTCCTGGACTACGCGCCCCACAGCCCTCGGCCCCCCAAGCGGTTGGGAGCCTTGTTCCCCGAATGCCCCGTGGAGCGGGATGTCGAGCTTCTGCATCGGTACGGGATCGATGTGCTGTTCCGGTCGGCACCCCACCACTTCACACGGATTGAAGCTCCGGTCGAGGCCAGGAAGCGCATGCGGGAGATATGGGCACCGTGACGACGGTCGGCGACCGCGGCCGCCGTGCTTCGTAGGCGCGCGGCGGCGCCATCGCCGGACCATGCCGCACGGGTGCCCCACCATCGTCCTGGTGTACGTCCCGCCCGCCGTCGACGAGGCGCGACGGCTCGGTCCCGCTCACTCCTTCGGGTGGAGATGCGCCCGGGGCGATGTGCCGCGGCGGGGCAGGTCGGGAGAATCGACGCGGCCGCAGGGGCGGGCCTGTGTGCCGCAGGGCCTTCGGGCGCCGGCGGGGCTCGGGAAGGGCCGTGCATGATCCGTACCAGGTCGTTTGCCGTCGACGGCTCCCGGTTCCGCCGG
>NZ_JAPSIW010000266.1 GCF_031178505.1 Streptomyces sp.
CGGCCGCAGGGCCTGCTGGGCGAGCGCGTCGCGGACAGGGCGTGAGCACCATGACCGAGAACCCGACCAAGACCCCCGCCGCGGCCCTGTCCCCCGCACTGCTCTGGACGATCGCCGGCGGCAGCCTCGCCACCGTCGCCAGCACCTTCCTCGCCTGGACGTGGACCACCGCCTTCCCCGGCAACCTCACGCTGTACGGCTACCCGGCACCGCTCCAGATGCTGACGCTCGTCGGTGCCGTGCTCACCGCTCTCCACGCGCTCTCCGCGCTGGGCGTCAAGGGGCTCGGCTGGCTGACCCCGGCCGGTGGCCGCAAGGCCCTGTGGATCCTGGCCCTCGGCACCTTCGCCACGACCCTCTTCACCGCGCTCGCGATCATCGTGGAGCTCGGTGCGCTGGTGGACCTGGAGCCCGGCGCCGGCGTGGCCGTCCTGGCCTCGGCCGTACCCGCGGCCGTCGCGTACAAGCTGCCGGACGACACCCGCAAGCCCGCCCCCGCCAAGCCGCTGCCCTCCTGGGCCGAGATCCTGGTCATCGTCGCGGTCTTCGCGCTCGGTCTCTTCGTCGTCACCTTCGGCATCGACACCGAGGACTCCGAGCCGCAGCTGTTCATCGCGTACCTGATCACCGTCGGCTTCGCCGCCACGGCGCTGATGAAGTCCGGTCTCTTCGCGCGGCTCTCGGCGATCACCGCCCGGAACCGCCAGGTGGCGGTCACCGCCAGCCTCGTCGCCGCCATCGCCTTCCCGTTCATCCAGCAGAGCGGCGACACGTACACGCTGATCGCGGTCAACATCCTCATCTTCGCGACGGTCGCCCTCGGTCTGAACATCGTCGTCGGCCTCGCGGGCCTGCTCGACCTCGGTTACGTCGCCTTCCTCGGCGTCGGCGCGTACACCGCGGCCCTCGTCTCCGGCGCGACCTCCTCCGCCTTCGGCGTCCAGTTCCCCTTCTGGGCGGCGGCGCTCACCGGCATGGCGGCCTCGCTGGTCTTCGGTGTGGTCATCGGTGCCCCGACCCTGCGGCTGCGCGGCGACTACCTCGCCATCGTGACCCTCGGGTTCGGTGAGATCTTCCGCATCGCCATGGGCAACCTCGACGGCACCTCGGGCCCCCAGATCACCAACGGCCCCAACGGCATCCCGAACATCCCGCAGCTGGAGTTCTTCGGCTACAACTTCGGCGAGTCGCACACGGTCCTCGGGGTGGAACTCGGCGCCTACGCCAACTACTACCTGCTGATGATCCTGGTCATGGTCCTGGTCGTCATCGTCTTCGCCCGCGCCGCCAACAGCCGCATCGGCCGTGCCTGGGTCGCCATCCGCGAGGACGAGACCGCCGCCACCGCCATGGGCATCAACGGCTTCCGGGTCAAGCTGATCGCCTTCGCCCTCGGCGCGGCCCTGGCCGGCCTGGCGGGCACCGTCCAGGCCCACGTCAACACCACGGTGGTCCCCGAGAACTACGTCTTCGCCGGACCCGTTCCCCCGAACTCGGCGTTCCTCCTCGCCGCCGTCATCCTCGGCGGCATGGGCACCATCACCGGACCCATCCTCGGCTCCGCGCTCCTCTTCCTGATCCCGGCCAAGCTGCAGTTCCTCCAGGACTACCAGCTCCTCGGCTTCGGCATCGCGCTGATCCTGCTGATGCGCTTCCGTCCCGAGGGCCTGATCGCCAACAAGCGGGCGCAGCTGGAATTCCACGAGAACGACGAGCAGCCCGGCGTACCGGAGCCGCGGCCCGCCGCCGATCCGATCGCCGGAACCTCGAAGGCGGGGGCGTGAACGCCATGACGACCACCACCAAGGAAACCGCCACCGGCACCGCCACGGCCGCCCCCGTCCTGGAGGCGAGCGGGGTCACCATGCGCTTCGGCGGCCTGACCGCCGTGCGCGATGTGGACCTCACGGTCCGCGAGGGCGAGATCGTCGGTCTGATCGGCCCCAACGGCGCCGGCAAGACCACCTTCTTCAACTGCCTGACCGGCCTGTACGTCCCCACCGAGGGCCAGGTCAGCTACAAGGGCACGGTCCTGCCGCCGAAGCCGCACCTGGTCACCCAGGCCGGCATCGCGCGTACCTTCCAGAACATCCGTCTCTTCTCCAACATGACGGTCCTGGAGAACGTCCTCGTCGGGCGCCACACCCGGACCAAGGAGGGCCTGTGGTCCGCGCTGCTGCGCGGACCCGGCTTCAGGAAGGCGGAGGCCGCCTCGCGCGAACGGGCCATGGAACTCCTGGAGTTCGTGGGCCTGGCGAGCAAGGCCGAGCACCTGGCGCGCAACCTCCCGTACGGCGAGCAGCGCAAGCTGGAGATCGCCCGCGCGCTCGCCAGCGACCCGGGCCTGCTGCTGCTCGACGAGCCGACGGCCGGCATGAACCAGAGCGAGACCCGCACCACCGAGGAGCTGGTCTTCGCGATCCGCGACCGCGGTATCGCGGTCCTCGTCATCGAGCACGACATGAAGTTCATCTTCAAGCTGTGCGACCGGGTGGCGGTCCTCGTCCAGGGCGAGAAGCTCGTCGAGGGCACCTCCGAGGTGGTCCAGGGCGACGAGCGCGTCGTCGCCGCGTACCTCGGTACGCCGTACGAGGGCGCCCCGGGCGCCGAGGAGGCGGCGGAGGTCGAGGCGGCCGAGGCCCACGCGGCCGCGGAGGCCCAGGAAGCCGAGGAGGCCGGGGACGCCGCCGCCCCTGAGAGCGCCGAGGACGACGAGGCCGCCGAGGCCGACGAGGGCACGGCGCCGGAGGACACCGCGCCCTCCGACGACACCCCCGCCGCCGGGACCGGCAAGGCCTCCGGCGCGGACAGCACCACCGAAGGAGACTCCAAGTGACCGCGCTTCTGGAGGTCGAGGACCTCAGGGTCGCCTACGGCAAGATCGAGGCCGTCAAGGGCATCTCCTTCTCCGTCGAGGCGGGCCAGGTCGTCGCCCTGATCGGCACCAACGGCGCCGGCAAGACCACGACGCTGCGCACCCTCTCGGGTCTGCTCAAGCCCACCGCGGGCAAGATCGTCTTCGACGGCCAGGTGCTCAACGGCGTCCCGGCCCACAAGGTGGTCGCCCTGGGCCTGGCGCACTCCCCCGAGGGCCGGCACATCTTCCCCCGGCTCACCATCGAGGAGAACCTGCAGCTGGGCGCGTTCCTGCGCAGCGACAAGGACGGCATCGCGCAGGACATCCAGAAGTCCTACGACCTCTTCCCGATCCTGGGGGAGCGCCGCAAGCAGGCGGCGGGCACCCTGTCGGGCGGTGAGCAGCAGATGCTGGCGATGGGCCGTGCCCTGATGTCCCGGCCCAAGCTGCTGATGCTGGACGAGCCCTCCATGGGTCTGTCGCCGATCATGATGCAGAAGATCATGGAGACGATCGCGACCCTGAAGTCCGAGGGCATGACGATCCTGCTCATCGAGCAGAACGCGCAGGCGGCCCTGTCCCTGGCGGACCAGGGCTACGTCCTGGAGGTCGGCACGATCAAGCTGTCCGGCACCGGCCGGGACCTGCTCGTCGACGACGACGTCCGCAAGACGTACCTCGGCGAGGAGTAGCCGCCCGCAGGAGACGACAAGGCCCGCCCCGCAGCGTCGCGGGGCGGGCCTTCTTCCGTGCGTACGCGGGTACGACGGGCCGGGAAGTCACTGGCCCTTGGCGGCCTTCTTCTCCTCGGCGTCCTCGATGACGGCCTCGGCGACCTGCTGCATCGACATGCGGCGGTCCATGGAGGTCTTCTGGATCCAGCGGAAGGCGGCCGGCTCGGTGAGGCCGTACTGGGTCTGGAGGATCGACTTGGCCCGGTCGACCAGCTTGCGGGTCTCCAGGCGCTGCGAGAGGTCCGCGACCTCCTTCTCCAGGGCGCGCAGCTCGGCGAAGCGGGAGACGGCCATCTCGATGGCGGGCACCACGTCGCTCTTGCTGAAGGGCTTCACCAGGTACGCCATGGCGCCGGCGTCCCGGGCCCGCTCGACGAGCTCGCGCTGCGAGAAGGCGGTGAGCATGAGGACCGGGGCGATGGACTCGCCGGCGATCTTCTCCGCGGCGGAGATGCCGTCGAGCACGGGCATCTTCACGTCGAGGATGACGAGGTCGGGACGGTGCTCGCGGGCGAGCTCGACGGCGGTGGCTCCGTCACCGGCCTCGCCGACGACCGTGTAGCCCTCTTCCTCGAGCATCTCTTTGAGGTCGAGGCGGATGAGCGCCTCGTCCTCGGCGATGACGACGCGGGTCGTCAGCGGCGGGACGTGGGACGCCTCGGCGTCGTCGGCGGGCTGGGGCGACTCGGGGGCGGTCACGCGGGCTCCTCGTTCGATGGCCTCGTTCCGGAGGCGGATACAGCTCCCCATGAGCCTACCCACCTCCTGTAAGGTAGGGGCACGGCGGGTGATCATCGGCCTTTGTTTCAAAGGGAGCCCCGGTAGCCCAGCGGTAGAGGCAGTGGTCTCAAACACCATCCAGCGTGGGTTCGAATCCCACCCGGGGCACATTACCTTCGATTCCTAGGACTGAGATCCTCCGCGGACCGACCCGGACGGGGCCGGTCGGCAGCGGACCGTCCCGTCACTTCAGCGGTTCGCCGATGTGGTGCACCCGGACCAGGTTGGTCGAGCCCGGGACACCCGGCGGGGAGCCCGCCGTGATCACCACGATGTCGCCCTTCCGGCAGCGGCCGATCCGCAGCAGTTCCTCGTCCACCTGCGCCACCATCGCGTCCGTGGAGTCGACGTGCGGACCGAGGAAGGCCTCCACGCCCCAGGTCAGGGTGAGCTGGGAGCGGGTGGCCGGGTCCGGCGTGAAGGCGAGCAGCGGGATCGGGGAACGGTAGCGGGAGAGGCGCTTGACCGTGTCGCCGGACTGGGTGAAGGCGACGAGGAACTTGGCTCCGAGGAAGTCGCCCATCTCCGCCGCCGCGCGGGCGACGGCCCCGCCCTGGGTCCGGGGCTTGTTGCGCTCGGTCAGCGCCGGGAGGCCCTTGGCGAGGACGTCCTCCTCGGCGGCCTCCACGATCCGGCTCATGGTGCGGACGGTCTCGACCGGGAAGCGGCCGACGCTGGTCTCGCCGGAGAGCATCACGGCGTCGGTGCCGTCGATGACCGCGTTGGCGACGTCGGAGGCCTCGGCGCGGGTGGGCCGGGAGTTGTCGATCATCGAGTCCAGCATCTGCGTGGCGACGATGACCGGCTTGGCGTTGCGCTTGGCCAGTTTGATCGCCCGCTTCTGGACGATGGGCACCTGCTCCAGGGGCATCTCGACGCCGAGGTCGCCGCGGGCCACCATGATGCCGTCGAAGGCGGCGACGATCTCCTCGATGTTCTCGACCGCCTGCGGCTTCTCGATCTTGGCGATGACGGGGAGCCTGCGGCCCTCCTCGTCCATGATCCGGTGGACGTCCTCGATGTCCCGGGCACCGCGGACGAAGGAGAGGGCGATGACGTCCGCGCCGGTGCGCAGGGCCCAGCGCAGGTCCTCCACGTCCTTCTCGGACAGGGCGGGGACGGAGACGGCGACGCCGGGCAGGTTGAGGCCCTTGTGGTCGGAGACCATGCCGCCCTCGACGACGCGGGTGCGGACCCGGGGGCCGTCGACGGAGGTGACCTCCAGGGTCACCCGGCCGTCGTCGACGAGGATGCGCTCGCCGGCGGTGACGTCCTCGGCGAGTCCGGCGTAGGTCGTGCCGCAGAGGTGGCGGTCGCCCTCCATCGGTTCGACGGTGATGGTGAACTCGTCGCCGCGTTCAAGGAGTACGGGTCCCTCACGGAAGCGGCCGAGCCGGATCTTCGGGCCTTGAAGGTCGGCGAGGACGCCGACGCTGCGGCCGGATTCGTCGGCGGCCTTGCGGACGTGCTGGTAACGCTCCTCGTGCTCGGCGTAGGTGCCGTGGCTGAGGTTGAGTCGGGCCACGTCCATGCCGGCCTCGATCAACGCCTTGATCTGGTCGTATGTGGCGGTGGCGGGCCCAAGGGTACAAACGATTTTCGCTCGGCGCATGAGTCGAGCCTAGGGCTTACCCACCGGTAGCGAATGGGGGTGGCATGACGACTCAACAACCTTTCCATGAAAGGTTGTTGACAAGACTTGAATCTGTGCGCCGAGGTGCTCCTATGAGCGCTTCCCGGGCTCCGGGACCGCTCGTCTCACAGTGCGGGCGGCGCCATGGTGAAGCGGGCGACCACCCCGGCCGTCACCGTCTGCCGCTGCGGTTCGAGGTCCAGCGGCGGGGGCCCGTCGGGCGCCCCCGCCCCGTACCCGACCATCTCCGGCCCGAAGGCGGCGCGGCCCGCGAAGGAGGGTTCCGCGAGCCCGGCGTCCGAGAGTTCGAGGAGCGAGGCGAGCGAGGTGCCGAGCGCCTCCGCGTAGGCCCGCGCCCGCTGGACCGCCTCGGTCACCGCGAGCCGGCGCGCCTCCGCGTACACCGGGGAGGCCGGCCGCAGCCCCCACCAAGGGCCCTCGACGGCCGTCTGCTCCAGATCCGCGAGCCGGGTCACCAGTTCCCCGAGGACGGTGAAGTCGGACAGCTCGGCGGTGATCCGCACCCGGCCCCGGTAGGCGTGGACGCGCTCACCGCGTCCCTTGCGGGCGTTCTCGGGAGCGATCGAGAGGCTGCCCGTCTCCACCTTCTCCACGGCCGGGCCCTGGCCCTTGACCAGGTCGAGCACCTGGGCGTTGCGCCGGGTGAGGTCCGTGAGCGCGGTCTGCCGGTCGGGCCCGCGGGCCGTGACGGTCACCCAGATCCGGGCCACCTCCGGGTCGACCTCCAGGCGTCCCTCGCCGCGCACCGTCACCTGCGGCGACTCCGGGGTCGCGTGCCGTTCTGTCACGTTGTGCCTCCTCCGCCTCGGCGACGGGCGCCCGCCGCACACTTTCCTACTCCGTAACCCGAAAGGCCTGTCGCACGCCAGGACGACTGGGTCAGAATCTACGCGCGTTGTGCGTCATCGAGCCGACGCCCGCGCCGTACCAGTCAAGGAGAGCACATGCCGTTGAACCGCCGGACCTTCCTGGAGAGCTCCGTCGCCGTGGGGGCCACAGCCGCCCTCACGGCCGGGGTCGCCGCCCCCGCCGAGGCCCACGGTCCCCGCCCCAGGCCGGCCAAGCGGTACTCCTTCACCGTCATGGGCACCACCGACCTGCACGGCAACGTCTTCAACTGGGACTACTTCACGGACAAGGAGTTCGACGACAAGGCGCGCAACGACGTCGGCCTCGCCAAGATCTCGACCCTGGTCAAGCAGGTCCGCGCGGAGAAGGGGCACCGCAACACCCTCCTCATCGACGCCGGTGACACCATCCAGGGCACCCAGCTCTCCTACTACTACGCCAAGGTCGACCCCATCACCCGCGCCGGCGGCCCCGTCCACCCCATGGCGCAGGCGATGAACGCCATCGGGTACGACGCCGTCGCCCTCGGCAACCACGAGTTCAACTACGGCATCCCGGTGCTGCGGAAGTTCGAGGAGCAGTGCGACTTCCCGCTGCTCGGCGCCAACGCGCTCGACGCGAAGACGCTGCGCCCGGCCTTCCCCCCGTACAGCATGCACCGGTTGCGCACCCCGCACGGCCGGGACGTCCGCGTCGCGGTGCTCGGGCTGACCAACCCGGGCATCGCCCTCTGGGACAAGGCCAACGTGCAGGGCCGGATGGTCTTCCCGGGCCTGGAGGAGCAGGCGGCGAAGTGGGTGCCGAAGCTGCGCTCGATGGGCGCCGACGTCGTGATCGTCTCCGCGCACTCCGGCTCCAGCGGCACCTCCTCGTACGGTGACCAGCTGCCGTACGTGGAGAACGCCGCCGGGCTCGTCGCCGAGCAGGTGCCCGGCATCGACGCCATCCTCGTCGGCCACGCGCACACCGAGATACCCGAGTACCGGGTGACGAACAAGGAGACCGGGAAGGACGTGGTCCTCTCCGAGCCGCTGAAGTGGGGCCAGCGGCTGACCCTCTTCGACTTCGACCTGGTGTGGGAGAAGGGCCGCTGGACCGTCGCCGGCGTCGGCGCCCGCGTGCTGAACTCCAACACCGTGGAGGAGGACCCGGAGATCACCGGGCTCCTCGCGGACGAGCACGCCAAGGTCGTCGCCTACGTCAACCAGGTCATCGGCACCTCCACCGCCGCCATGTCCACGGCCGAGGCACCGTGGAAGGACGAGCCGGTCATCGACCTGGTCAACGCGGTGCAGGCGGAGACGGTGAAGGCGGCCCTCGCGGGCGGCCCCCACGCGGACCTGCCGGTGCTGTCGCAGGCCTCCTGCTTCTCGC
>NZ_JAPSIW010000267.1 GCF_031178505.1 Streptomyces sp.
ACGGCAAGACGACCACGACCCGGCTCATCGCCGAGGCGCTGCGCGCCAGCGGTCCGGTCGTCTCCAACGCCCTCGGCGCCAACATGCCCGCCGGCATCACCTCCGCCCTGGCCGGCGGCTCGGACGCTCGCTTCGGCGTGATCGAGGTCGACGAGAAGTACCTCGCCGGGGTCGCCCGCGACACCACCCCCAAGGCGATCGCGCTGCTCAACCTCTCCCGCGACCAGCTCGACCGCGCCGCCGAGACCCGCATGCTCGCCGAGAAGTGGCGCGAGGGCCTCAACGGCACCAAGGCGGTCGTCATCGCCAACGCCGACGACCCGCTGATCGTGTGGGCCGCCTCCTCCTCCCCCAACGTGGTGTGGGTCGCCGCCGGCCAGATGTGGAAGGACGACGCCTGGTCCTGCCCCGCCTGCGGCGGTGTCATGCAGCGCCCGGGCGACGACTGGTTCTGCGGCGAGTGCGGTTTCCGCCGCCCCGCGCCCAGCTGGGCCCTCAGCGGCGACCACGTGCTCGACCCGCACGGTTCGGCCTGGCCGATCCGGCTCCAGCTGCCCGGCCGCGCCAACAAGGCGAACGCCGCCACCTCGGCCGCCGTCGCCGCCGTCTTCGGCGTACCGCCGCAGGTCGCCCTGGAGCGCATGTACCAGGTGCAGGCCGTCGCCGGCCGGTACGACGTGGTGTCCTTCCAGGGCCGCGACCTGCGCCTGCTGCTCGCGAAGAACCCGGCGGGCTGGCTCGAAACGTTTTCCCTGATCGACGGCCCGCCGGCGCCGGTGATCCTCTCCGTCAACGCGCGCGGCGCCGACGGCACGGACACCTCCTGGCTGTGGGACGTGGACTACGGGCGGCTCGCCGGCCACCCGATCATGGTGATCGGCGACCGGAAGCTGGACCTCGCCGTCCGCCTGGAGGTCGCGGGCGTCGACTTCCGCGTCTGCGAGACGCTCGACGAGGCCGTCGCCATGGCCCCGCCCGGGCAGATCGAGCTGATCGCCAACTACACCGCCTTCCAGGACGTCCGCCGCCGCGTCGGCAACTGACCCGTAGAGGACATGCAGCATGACTGACAGCAGCCTGCGCCTGGTCTGGGTCTACCCGGACCTGCTCAGCACCTACGGCGACCAGGGCAACGTCCTCGTCGTCCAGCGCCGCGCCGAGCAGCGCGGCCTCCACGTCGAGCGCGTCGACGTCCGCAGCGACCAGCCCGTGCCGACCTCCGGTGACATCTACCTCATCGGCGGCGGCGAGGACCGGCCGCAGCGGCTCGCGGCGGAGCGGCTGCGCCGCGACGGCGGCCTGAGCCGGGCCGCCTCCAACGGCGCGATCATCTTCTCGGTGTGCGCCGGCTACCAGATCCTCGGCCACGAGTTCATCAACGACCTCGGCGAGCGGGAGGCGGGCCTCGGCCTCATCGACGTGATCTCCACCCGCGGCGAGGGCGCCCGGTGCGTCGGCGACGTCCTCGCCGACATCGACCCGCAGCTGGGCCTGCCCCAGCTGACCGGCTTCGAGAACCACCAGGGCATCACCCACCTCGGCCCGACGGCCCGCCCGTTCGCGCGGACCGTCTTCGGCAACGGCAACGGGACCGGCGACGGCACCGAGGGCGCGTACAACGACACCGTCTTCGGCACGTACATGCACGGTCCCGTGATGGCCCGCAACCCGCAGATCGCGGACCTGCTCCTGAAGCTCGCGCTCGACGTCAACGCGCTGCCGCCGACGGACGACCGCTGGTACGAGGCGCTGCGCGCCGAGCGCATCGCGGCGGCCACCCAGCCCGCGTAGGGCACGCGGGAGGCCGCGTCGGTGCGGGACGGGCGCGCGGGAGACCGCGCGCCCTTCCCGCACCCCCGTCCCGTACGAAAGTACGGTGTCCACTGTGCGGACATCCGGTTCGGCCCCGCCGCCCCCGCGGCGATAGGGTGGCGGTGATCCAGCCGGACGACGTGGTCCGGGAGTCGGCCCACGTTGCAAAGGTTTTTGGGCTATGCGCATTGGTGTGCTCACCTCCGGCGGAGACTGCCCCGGTCTGAATGCCGTCATCCGATCCGTCGTGCACCGCGCCGTGGTCGACCACGGCGACGAGGTCATCGGATTCCACGACGGGTGGAAGGGCCTCCTGGAGGCGGACTACCGCAAGCTGGACCTCGACGCGGTCAACGGCATCCTCGCCCGCGGCGGCACCATCCTCGGCTCCTCCCGCGTCCAGCCCGCGCACCTGGTGGGCGGCGTGGAGCGGGCCAAGGGCCACGTCGCCGACCTCGGTCTGGACGCGATCATCCCGATCGGCGGCGAGGGCACCCTCAAGGCGGCGAACCTGCTCTCGCAGGGCGGCCTGCCGATCGTCGGCGTCCCGAAGACCATCGACAACGACATCTCCTCCACCGATGTCACCTTCGGCTTCGACACCGCCGTCACCGTGGCGACCGAGGCCCTGGACCGTCTGAAGACCACCGCCGAGTCCCACCAGCGGGTTCTGGTCGTGGAGGTCATGGGCCGTCACACCGGCTGGATAGCGCTGCACTCCGGCATGGCCGCCGGGGCGCACGCCATCGTCGTCCCCGAGCGCCCCTTCGACATGGACGAGCTCACCGCCCGGGTCGGGGAGCGCTTCGAGGCGGGCAAGCGGTTCGCGATCGTGGTCGTGGCCGAGGGCGCGAAGCCGCGCGAGGGCACCATGGAGTTCCGCTCGGGCGGCAAGGACGAGTACGGCCACGAGCGCTTCACCGGTGTCGCCAACCAGCTCTCGGTCGAGCTGGAGCGGCGTCTCGGCAAGGAGGCCCGCCCGGTCATCCTCGGCCACGTCCAGCGGGGCGGCACGCCGACCGCGTACGACCGCGTCCTCGCCACCCGCTTCGGCTGGCACGCGGTGGAGGCGGCGCACCGCGGCGAGTTCGGCATGCTGACGGCGCTGCGCGGCACGGAGATCACCATGGTGCCGCTGGCCCGGGCGGTCGAGTCCCTGAAGACGGTCCCTGCGGACCGCTACGCCGAGGCGGAGTGCGTGCTCTGAGGCCCGGCGCGGGCCGCCGCGCGGGCATCGGCCGCCCCCGGTCGCGGACGCGACCGGGGGCGGTTCTACTCTGGTGCGGACAACAAGCGCGAATCGGGCTCCAGGAGTAATCGATGGATCACAGCGGGCACGGCATGACCACGGATCTGCCGCCGTTCACGCTGGGGCGGGGCCTGGAGTTCTCTCCCGACCTCTTCTTCCTGATCGGCTGCCTGACGGCGCTCGGTCTGTACGGGTGGGGGGTGGCCCGCCTGCGGCGGCGCGGGGACGCGTGGCCGGTCGCCCGGACGGTGCTGTTCACCGCTGGTGTGCTGACCATCGCCCTCGTCATGTGCACCCGGCTCAACGACTACGGCATGGTCATGTTCAGCGTGCACATGGTGCAGCACATGGTGATCTCCATGCTGTCGCCGATCCTGCTGCTGCTCGGTGCGCCGGTGACCCTCGCGCTGCGGGCGCTGCCGGTGGCGGGGCGCGGCTCGACCGGCCCCCGAGAGCTGCTCCTGAAGCTGCTGCACAGCCGGTACATGCGGGTGATCACCCACCCGGCGTTCACGATCTCCATGTTCATCGCCAGCCTCTACGGCCTGTACTTCACGCCGCTGTTCGACTTCCTCATGGGGTCGAAGGCCGGGCACGTGGGCATGATGGTGCACTTCCTGATGGTGGGCCTGGTGTTCTTCTGGCCGATCATGGGCGTGGACCCGGGTCCGCACCGCCCCGGCTACGTGATGCGGATGCTGGAGCTGTTCGCCGGGATGCCGTTCCACGCCTTCTTCGGCATCGCCATGATGATGGCGTCCGAGCCGATGGTGAAGGCGTACGCGAACCCGCCGGCCTCCCTGGGCATCGACGCGCTCTCCGACCAGAACGCGGCGGGCGGCATCGCCTGGGCGTTCAGCGAGATCCCCTCCGTGCTGGTGCTGATCGCGCTGGTCTACCAGTGGTACCACTCCGAGCAGCGCCACGCCGTCCGCAAGGACCGGGCCGCCGACCGGGACGGCGACAAGGAACTGGAGGCGTACAACGCCTACCTGGCCTCGTTGCGGACGCGCAGCGGCGCCTAGGTCGTCTCCGTGGGGTCGCGCCCGGCCCGCGACTCCCCCGGAGCTCGCCCGGGAGGTGCCCCCCTGCGCACGCACGCTCTGCCCCGTGGCCCTTCGGGCACGGGAGGTGCCCCCGGCGCTGTCGGGATCACCCACGGACGCCCCGTACGAGGGCGACCCTCCGCCTTGCGATCCTCCCCTGGGCCCCGCGGGCCCGGACAGACCCCAGGCACCGGACGCCGCGGGCCCTGCCCCGCGGGCAGACGCCGCTACGTTCCGGACACGACCTGGAAGCACGCGGCGCGGTGGGGGGCGCGCGGGGGTGGCGCGGGGCGCGCTCCAGGGGTCACGATGGCTTCGAGGAGGGCGGAGCGATGATGTCCGGTCCCACGAAGACGATGACGGCACTCACCTGCGCGGCGCTGGTCCTGACGACGGCGTACACGGTGGGCCTCGGCAGCAACGGCTGGCTCTGGTTCGGCTGGATCGTGCTGGGGGTGGTGACGGTCGGGATGGCGGCGGCGGACAGCGCCACGCCCGGGGCGTCGCGCCCCCGGCGGCCCGGCGGCCCGGGGCCCTCGCGGCCGTAGGGCGGCGGGCCGGGAGGGCCGCGGGTCGCCTCAGCGGGTCACATGTGCCGGTTCGCGTAGTACCGCTCGACGAGCCGCAGGTGGGCGATGTCGTCGTCGTGCTGCCCGCGCTCGAAGTCGGGTGACGCGCGGACCCACTCCTTCGTGCAGGAGACGCGCACGGTCCGGCTCTCGTTGTCCACGCGCTCGACCAGCCCCGCGGGGAGCAGCACCTTGTGGCCGAGGATCCACGGCCCGGTGTCGACGACGAGGTAGGAGCGGCCGATGTCCTCGGTGTGCCGGTCGACCTTGCCGATGGAGCCGTCCGCCGCCTCGACCGCGTACCCGATGAGCTCGGTCCCGGGCACGTGCCCGGAGGTGCCGGAGTAGCCCCACATGTCGCTGCCCATGGCGTGCCACCTCTCTCGTCCGGAACCGTGTGGTCCGCCGTTGCCCGGGTCCGGGCGTCTACCCGGCGGGGCGCGGGCTACCCGCGCGGGGCCAGGACGATCCAGGTGCGGCCCGGCGCGAGGCTGAGCGGCGTGCCGTCGGGCGTGGTGAAGGCGGTTCCGGCATCGGCGGTGGGCCTGTTCCAGCGGGCCTCGTGGGCGCGGCCGTCGCGCAGGACCACCGCCGGGCCACTGCCGACGGTCTCGGTGTACGGGGACACGGCGCCGGAACGGTCGCGGAAGCCGGAGGGCCGGACGGTGACCCGCTGGACCACGACCGTGGTGGCGGTCACGGGGCCGGCGTCGGTGGTACGGGCGGGCCGGCCGTCCATGGCGACGCGCCAGGCGCGGTCGGCGTCGGACCAGGTGAAGGTGTAGCGGGCGGCCGGGTAGCGGACGGTCGTGGACGCGGTCGGGGTGCCGCCGTCGGGGGCGGGCCCGAAGCGCAGGCCGATGTCCGGCACGTGCGGGGCGTCGGGGACGGTGGCGAGGGCGCGCTCGGGCCGCAGGTAGAGGTTGTGCGGGGCGGGCCGGTCGGGGGAGCGCCGGAAGGCCTGGGGGGCGGTGTCCTCGGTGAGGGGGTACAGGGGTGCGGCGCGGAGCAGCGGGTGGAGGGCGCTCTGGGCCCCGGAGTAGGCGAGCAGCGGCCGGCCGAAGGGGCGCAGCAGCGCGATGTCGGACTCGCGGGCGCTGCGGACCGGGCCGGCCCGTTCCGGGAGGCGCGAGGAGTAGACGGCGAGGAGGCGGGTGGCGCCGCCCTCGACCTGTTCGACGTAGACGAGGTCGGCCGCGCCGAGGCCGGTGTGGGGGCGGGCCGCCGCCACGTTGTCGATCTTGACGGCGAGCGCGGGGGCCGGGCGGGCGGGCAGGCCGGTGAGCGGCGAGCGGCCGTCCGGGGCGGTCGCCGCGGACGTGGGAGGCATGGGCGACGGAGCCGGGGTACCCGTACCGGAGCAGCCGTACAGCCCGGCCGCCGTCGCCGCGCACAGCAGCGCGGTGAGGAGTCGGCCGGGGCGTCTCGCTGCGCGTTCGGCGGTCATGGTGACGCTCCTCCACCAGTGGACCACGGACGCGCGGGCGGTTACAACGGCCTTGACGGACGACGAACGGGGGTTGCCGGTGTTCTACCAGCTGTTGAAGTACGTGCTCCTCGGCCCGCTGCTCAAGCTGCTGTTCCGCCCGAGGACCGAGGGCCTGGAGCACGTCCCGGAGGAGGGCGCGGCGATCGTCGCGGGCAATCACCTGTCGTTCTCCGACCACTTCCTGATGCCGGCCGTCCTGGACCGGCGCATCACCTTCCTGGCGAAACGGGAGTACTTCACGGGGCCGGGGCTCAAGGGCCGCCTGACGGCCGCGTTCTTCCGGGCGGCCGGGCAGATCCCGGTGGACCGGTCGGGCAAGGAGGCGGGCCGGGCGGCGATCCGGGAGGGCCTCGGTGTCCTGGAGCGCGGTGAGCTGCTCGGGATCTACCCGGAGGGCACCCGCTCGCACGACGGGCGGCTCTACAAGGGCAAGGTCGGCGTGGCGGTGATGGCCCTGACCGCCGGGGTGCCGGTGGTGCCGTGCGCGATGGTGGGCACCTTCGAGATCCAGCCGCCGGGCCGCGTGGTGCCGAAGATCCGCCGGGTCACGATCCGCTTCGGCGCGCCCCTGGACTTCTCCCGGTACGCGGGCTCGGCGGACGAGAAGGCGGTGATCCGGGCGGTCACGGACGAGATCATGGAGGCGATCCGGCGCCTGTCGGGGCAGGAGTACGTCGACGCGTACGCGGCGGCGGTGAAGAAGGCGGCCGACGGCTAGGTCCGTGCGGCGGCAGCGTCTCAGGCGTGCTGCATCCACGTGTGCCGGCAGAACTCCCGCTCACACCGGGCGTCGACACCGCCCTCGTCGTCAGGCGGCGCGAGGTACTGGCTGCACGTGCAGACGTAGCAGAACAGAGGACCGCCGGGATCGTAGTCCGCGTCACGCAGACGGGCCTCGGCGGCCTCGCGTACCGAACGCCTGTGCCGCTCCAGCTCGGCGAAGTCGGACTCGTTCCGCCGGAACGCCTCGCGTTGCGCCTCGCTGAGGAGCGGCGGGACATCCGGACCGGGCGTGTGCGTCACCCCGCGGGCCGTGTGGGGCGGGGAGAACTGGGCGTTGTGTTCGGTCGCGGCCCGGTCGGCGGCCTCCTGGGTGGGGAAGAGCATGATGACGGCGAGGTCTTCCTCCGGGCAGTACACGTCCCACATGGTCATCGGAAAACACCTCCGCGCCCAGCGGTGCCGAGCTGCTGGGCCGAACGGAAGAAGCGGGCGGCGGAAGGTGCCCGTACCGGTGGGTGCGCCGCGGAAGCGGGGGAAGGTCACCCGGGCATCGGCCGTGAGCCCCGGCTGAGCGCAACTCCATTGTCCGGCCGGTGACAGGGGCCTGCCACCGGAGAAGTCCTCGGTCCCCTGCCACCGCGCTTCTCCCGGGCCACCGGTGCCCCGTGCCCGAATCCGGTTGCCGCCGCGTTCGCCGACTGCCCATCCTGCCGGGATGCGCTACTCCGTGAACCTTCCGAATTTCGGCGACTTCGCCGATCCCCGCAACGTCGCGACCGTCGCGACCGCCGCCGAAGAGGCCGGCTGGGACGGTCTGTTCGTCTGGGACCACGTCCTGCACCGCCGGCACCGGGGGCGTCCTTTCGGGGATCCCTGGATGCTGCTGACCGCCGCCGCACTGGCGACCTCCCGGATCGGGCTGGGCACCCTGCTGACCCCGGTCCCCCGGTACCGGCCGCAGCAGCTGGCCCGCCAGGTCGCCACCCTGGACCGGCTCAGCGGCGGGCGGGTGATCTTCGCGGCCGGGCTGGGCGGCCCGGTCGACGACGAGTACCGCAGCTTCGGCGACACCGCCGAACCGCGCGTGCTGGCCGAACGGCTGGACGAGGGACTGGAGCTGCTGGCTCGCTTCTGGTCCGGCGGTCCCGTGGACCACCACGGCCGCCACTACGAGGTCCGCGACGTGACACTGCTGCCGGCCACCGTGCGCCGGCCCCGTCCGCCCGTGTGCATCGGCGGCTTCTGGCCGCGCCGCGCGCCCATGCGCCGGGCCGCCCGGTGGGACGGCGCCGTGCCCCTGTTCGAGACGGCCCGGCACGGCGAGGTGCCGGACGTGACGGAGGTACGCGACCTGATC
>NZ_JAPSIW010000268.1 GCF_031178505.1 Streptomyces sp.
GCACCTCCGCCGAACTGGGCCTGCGGCCCGTCATGACGCTCAAGGCGAGCGTCGCCCTGGTGAAGCAGGTGCCCGCCGGGCACGGCGTGTCGTACGGGCACCACTACGTCACCGGCGGCGAGACCACCCTCGGACTGATCCCGCTCGGGTACGCCGACGGCGTCCCCCGGCACGCCTCGGGCCGTGGCCCGGTCCTGGTCGGGGACCGGGTGCGCACCGTCGCCGGGCGGGTCGCCATGGACCAGTTCGTGGTCGACCTTGAGGGCGACACGCCCGACCCGGGCACGGAGGCGGTGCTGTTCGGGCCGGGCGACCGGGGCGAACCGACCGCCGAGGACTGGGCGGTGGCCGCCGACACCATCGCGTACGAGATCGTCACCCGGATCGGCGCGCGCGTGCCGCGCGTCTACGTGGGGGAGTAGGGGAGGGGCCGGCGTGGGCGAGGCAGGCAACTGGCGGCGTGCCGGGTTCGCCGGCGCCGCGATCGGTGTCATCGCGGCGGGCGCGGCGGCCGGGGTGGCCGTCGAGCGGCTCACGGTAGGCCGCTCCGTACGGCAGAAGGCACGGCTCGCCCTCGACGCCACCGGCCCCTACGGGGCCCTGAGGGGCACCCCGGGGCGGGCCCACGCCGACGACTCCACGGCGCTCTACTACGAGGTCGACGAAGCCCCGGCGACCGGTGGGCCCGGTGGGCCCGGTGGGACCGGGGACGCGGCCGCCCGGCGCCGCCGCCTCTTCGGGCGGAAGCGGCCCGCCCCCGTGACCGTCGTCTTCAGCCACGGCTACTGCCTCAACCAGGACTCCTGGCATTTCCAGCGGGCGGCGCTGCGCGGCCTGGTCCGGGCCGTGTACTGGGACCAGCGCAGCCACGGCCGCTCGGAGCGCGGGGTCGACCAGTCCGGGGCGGACCCCGTACCCGTCTCCATCGACCGGCTCGGCCGGGACCTGAAGGCCGTCATCGACGCCGCCGCCCCGGAGGGCCCGCTGGTCCTCGTCGGCCACTCGATGGGCGGGATGACGGTGATGGCGCTCGCCGACCAGTACCCCGAGCTGATCCGCGACCGGGTCGTGGGCGTCGCCCTGATCGGCACGTCGGCGGGGAAGCTGGCCGAGGTGACGTACGGGCTGCCGCAGGCGGGGGTGCGGGCCGTGCGGCGGGTGCTGCCCGGGGTGCTGCGGGCGCTGGTCGCGCAGGCGGAGCTGGTGGAGCGGGGCCGGCGGGTCACCGCCGACCTCTTCGCCGGGGCGGTCAAGCGGTACTCGTTCGCGTCGAAGGACGTCGATCCGGCCGTGGCCCGCTTCGCCGAGCGCATGATCGAGTCGACCCCCATCGACGTGGTCGCGGAGTTCTACCCGGCCTTCACGGAGCACGACAAGACGGGGGCGCTCGCCACGTTCCTCGACCTGCCGGTGCTGGCGCTCGCCGGGGACGAGGACCTGGTGACACCCGCCTCCCACACGGAGGCCATCGCCGCGCTGCTGCCCGACGCCGAGATGGTGGTCGTGGCCGACGCCGGGCACCTGGTCATGCTGGAGCACCCGGAGGTCGTCAACGACCGTCTCGCGGACCTGCTCGTACGGGCCGGGTCCCTCACCGGGCCGGCGGCGGACCCGGCGGACCCGGCGGACCCGGCGGACCCGGTGACGGGCGCCGGGAGCCGGACCGGTCACGACGGCTGAGCCGCGCCCGGGCCGGGTGGGGCAGGGCACGGGCGCCGCGAACGGACCCGTACGGCCGCTCCCGGCCGACCCCGTTCGCCGTCGCGGCCGCCGTGACGAGGCCGCCGGCCGCAGCCGTTAAGTTGGCGGGTATGGAAGCAGCACACCCGCCCGTCTCCGGGGCCACCCTCGCCGTCGACTCTCCCGAGCGGATGCAGGAGCTGGGCCGCCGGCTCGCGAAACTCCTCCGCCCCGGTGACCTCGTCATGCTCACCGGCGAGCTGGGGGCCGGGAAGACCACGATGACCCGCGGCCTCGGCGAGGGCCTGGGCGTCCGGGGCGCCGTCACCTCGCCGACCTTCGTCATCGCCCGCGTCCACCCGTCCCTGGTCGGCGGGCCCGCCCTCGTGCACGTCGACGCCTACCGGCTCGGCGGCGGGCTCGACGAGATGGAGGACCTTGACCTGGACGTCTCGCTGCCGGAGTCGGTGGTGGTCGTCGAATGGGGTGACGGCAAGGTCGAGGAGTTGACCGACGACCGGCTGCACGTCCTCATCCACCGCGTCACCGGTGACACCGACGACGACCGGCGGACCGTCGTGCTGCGCGGGATCGGGGACCGCTGGGCGGGGGAGGACCTCGCACTCTTCTGACACTCTTCCCGGCCATGCCTTCCGTAGATTCCGACAACCTGTCGGGAAGATGTTGCGCCGGTCGTACGTGCCGTGGTGACATGGGGGTACGAGCTGGTTAGGTGTACCTAACCTACGGGAGGCATGCATGGCGACGCGAGCGCGCGTGGAACACACCCGGGACCACGTCTCGATGAGCGACCTGCTGGCGTCCTGCGCCGCCGCGAGCGCCCTGTCCACCCCACCCGAGCGCCCCGCGCCGGCCGGGGAGGCGGACGGGGACGAGCGCGGCGAGCACGCGCACGGGCGGGAGCCGCTGGCGGGCGGCCAGGAGCACGCCGACGAGCACACCGACCACGGGCGCAGGCGCCGGGTTCGCGGCACCGCCGCCTAGGAGCAAAGGTCCCGTAGGCCCCGGAGCGGGTCTACGGGACGACGACGACCTTCGCGCCGATCACCGCGAAGGACCACAGCGCGTCGCCGTCCTCGCGCTTCATCCGGACACCGCCGGTCCGCTTCGACGGGTCGGGCGACGGCGTCGAGCCGTCCACCGCCGCGCTGAAGCCGACCGAGACGTCCTCCACGGTCGCGAACCGCACCACGTGCTCGATCTGCACCCCGTCGGAGCCCCGCACCGAACCGGAACGCGAGGTCACCGCGTACGCCCCGGGCGGCGGGCTGACCGTGCTCGGCATCACCGAGAAGGTGCGCAGGGCCTTGTTCCTGGCGTCCACCAGCCACACCCGGCGGTCGCGGAGCGCGTACACCACGCGCTCGCCCGTGCCCGAGTTCGCCGGGACGGCCAGCGGGTTCCGGGCCGGCTGCTTCGGGCGGTCGGCCGCCGGGGCGGACGGGGCGGCACTGCTCGGCGCCGGCGGCTTCACCGACAGGTCGGCGGGAACGTTCGCCGAGGCCTGGTAGGCGAGGAAGGCGACCGCGGCGACGGCAGCCGCGGTGAGCCCGGCCACGAATCCCGAGCTGCTCCTTGCCACCGTGCCCACCTCTCCGTACGTACGTTTCGAAGGGTGACGGTAGCAGCAGGGCGGCCGGGGGGCGGGGCGCCGTGCCCGGCGTCCGGGAGCCGTAGGCTGTTCGCGTGCTGTTGCTCGCCATGGATACCGCCACCCCCGCCGTCACCGTCGCCCTCCACGACGGCGCGACCGTCGTCGCGCAGTCGGGTCAGGTCGACGCCCGCCGCCACGGGGAGCTGCTGCTGCCCGCCGTCGACCGGGTCCTGGACGAGGCCGGACTGAAGCTCGACGCGGTCACCGGGATCGTGGTCGGCGTCGGCCCCGGCCCGTACACCGGACTGCGCGTCGGGCTCGTCACCGCCGCCACCTTCTCCTCCGTGCTCGGGGTGCCCGTGCACGGCCTGTGCACCCTGGACGGCCTCGCGTACGCCTCCGGGATCGAGGAGCCCTTCGCGGTCGCCACGGACGCCCGCCGCAAGGAGGTGTACTGGGCGCGGTACGAAAACTTCCGCACCCGTGTCACCGACGCCTCCGTCGACCGGCCCGCCGACATCGCGGAGTCCCTCACCGGGCTCCCCGTCGTCGGCGCGGGCGCCCGCCTCTACCCCGAGGCCTTCCCCGACGCGCGCGACCCCGAGCACCAGTCGGCCGCCGCGCTGGCCGCGCTCGCCGCGGAGAAGCTGGCCGCCGGCGGTGACGGGTTCCTCGACCCGCTGCCGATGTACCTGCGCCGCCCCGACGCGCAGGTGCCGAAGAACTACAAGGTGGTCACCCCCAAGTGAGCGCCCCCGCCCAGGCCGTGCTGCGCGAGATGCGCTGGTGGGACATCGAGCCGGTGCTGGCGCTGGAAGCCGAGCTGTTCCCCGAGGACGCCTGGTCGGAGGGGATGTTCTGGTCCGAGCTCGCGCACGCCCGCGGGCCCGGCGCCACCCGCCGGTACGTGGTCGCCGAGGACCCGGCAGGCCGGATCGTCGGATACGCGGGGCTGGCCGCGGCCGGCGGCCTCGGGGACGTGCAGACGATCGCCGTCGCCCGTGACCAGTGGGGCACGGGACTCGGCGCCCGGCTCCTCACCGACCTGCTCCAGCACGCCACCGCCTTCGAGTGCGACGAGGTCCTCCTCGAGGTGCGCGTGGACAACACAAGGGCCCAGAAGCTGTACGAGCGCTTCGGCTTCGAGCCCATCGGCTTCCGGCGCGGCTACTACCAGCCGGGAAACGTGGACGCGCTCGTGATGCGACTGACCGTTCAAGGAACAGAGACTGATTCTGATGGCTGCTGACGAACCGCTCGTACTCGGCATCGAGACCTCCTGCGACGAGACCGGTGTCGGCATCGTCCGCGGGACGACCCTCCTCGCCGACGCCGTCGCCTCCAGCGTCGACACCCACGCCCGCTTCGGCGGCGTCGTCCCCGAGATCGCCTCCCGCGCACACCTGGAGGCGATGGTCCCGACGATCGAGCGCGCGCTGAAGACGGCGGGGATCTCCGCCCGGGACCTCGACGGCATCGCCGTCACCGCCGGCCCGGGCCTGGCGGGCGCGCTGCTCGTCGGCGTCTCCGCCGCCAAGGCGTACGCCTACGCCCTCGGCAAGCCGCTCTACGGCGTCAACCACCTGGCCTCGCACATCTGCGTCGACCAGCTGGAGCACGGCAAGCTGCCCGAGCCGACGATGGCCCTGCTGGTCTCCGGCGGGCACTCCTCGCTGCTGCTGTCCTCCGACATCACCTCCGACGTGCGGCCGATGGGCGCCACGATCGACGACGCCGCGGGTGAGGCCTTCGACAAGATCGCCCGCGTCCTCGACCTCGGCTTCCCGGGCGGGCCGGTCATCGACCGGCTCGCGAAGGAGGGCGACCCGGCGGCCATCGCGTTCCCGCGCGGTCTGACGGGTGCCAAGGACCCGGCGTACGACTTCTCCTTCTCCGGTCTCAAGACCGCCGTGGCCCGCTGGATCGAGGCCAAGCGGGCGGCCGGCGAGGAGGTGCCGGTGCGGGACGTGGCCGCGTCCTTCCAGGAGGCCGTGGTGGACGTGCTCACCCGCAAGGCCGTCCGGGCCTGCAAGGACGAGGGCGTCGACCACCTGATGATCGGCGGCGGCGTCGCCGCGAACTCGCGCCTGCGGGCCCTGGCCGAGGAGCGCTGCGAGCAGGCCGGCATCCGGCTCCGCGTGCCCCGGCCCGGTCTGTGCACCGACAACGGGGCCATGGTCGCCGCCCTCGGCGCGGAGATGGTCGCCCGCAACCGGGCCGCCTCCGACCTCGAACTGTCGGCGGACTCCTCGCTGCCGGTGACCGACCCCCACGTGCCGGGCCACTCCCACTCCCACGATCACGTGCACGAGGTCAGCAAGGAGAACCTCTACTCGTGAGGATCGCCCTGATGTGGGAGGCGCGGGCCGCACAGGGCCGGGGGGCCGAGCTCCTGGAGTGGGCGCGGTCGCAGGTCCTGGCGTACGACCCGGAGCGCCGGGAGACCTTCCGCGCCCCCCAGGACCGGGTGCTCGTCCTCACCTGGTGGGAGGCGGAGACCCTCGACGCCGAGCTGCCGGAGCTGCCGGAACCGGACCCGGACCTCATCACCCGTCCGGTCCACCGCTGGCGCTTCGAGGCGGTCGAATAGGCGAACCGGCGCCGGTCTGCGCGCGGCTCCCGGAAAAAACTTCCGGCGCGGTGTCGATGCGGGCCGGGCCCGTTCGACGTAGGAGTGGACGGCGGGGAGAGGCCCCGCCACCGCACCACCCCGAGGAGTCGTCATGCCCCGCTTCCTGTCCCTCGTCCGCGTCGAGGAGAACACCGTCGACATGGAGAGCGCCGACCCCGGCTTCGAGCAGCGGATGGGCGCGCTGTTCGAGGAGATCACCAAGGCCGGCGTCATGCTGGACACGGCCGGTCTCCGGCCCACCGCCGAGTCCACCCGCCTCACCTGGTCGGACGGGAAGGTGTCGTACACCGACGGCCCCTTCACCGAGACCAAGGAGGTCGTCGGCGGCTACGCGATGATGCAGTGCAAGGACATGGCCGAGGCGCTCGAGTGGGGGAAGCGCTTCCTCGCGGCGCACCCGCCGCACTGGAAGGTCGCCCTGGAGGTGCGCGAGGTGGAGGAGCAGCCCGAGGGCTGAACCGCCGCGGAGCCCCCGGGGCCCGCCTCCCGGCCCGTTGTCGGTGGGCCGTGCTGTCATGGAGGACGTGACGGAACACGCGGCGCGGCCCTCGGTGCGGGACACCCTCGACACGGTCTTCCGCCTGGAGTCGGCGCGGATCGTCGCCACGGCGGCCCGCGTCCTCGGGGACCTCGGCCTCGCCGAGGAGATCGCCCAGGACGTGCTCCTCGCCGCCCTGGAGCAGTGGCCCGCGACCGGTGTCCCGGACCGGCCGGGCGCCTGGCTGACCGCCGCCGCCAGGAACCGGGCCGTGGACCTGGTGCGGCGGCGCGAGACGTACGCGCGCAAGCTCGCCGAGGTGGGCCGGACGCTCGGCACGGAGACGTACGACCCCGAACCGTCCGGCCCCGGCGACATCGACGACGACGTGCTGCGGCTCGTCTTCACCGCCTGCCACCCGGTGCTCCCCGCCGCCGCCCGCGCGGCGCTCACCCTCCGGCTCGTCGGCGGACTCCGCACGGACGAGATCGCCCGCGCCTTCCTGGTGCCGGAGGCGACGGTGGCCCAGCGGATCGTGCGGGCCAAGCGGACCCTGGCGAAGGCGGGCGTACGGTTCGAGGTGCCGTACGGCGAGGAGCGGGCCGCGCGGCTCGGCTCGGTCCTGGAGGTCGTCTACCTGGTCTTCAACGAGGGGTACGCGGCCACCGCGGGCGACGACCTGCTGCGGCCGGGCCTGTGCGAGGACGCGCTGCGGCTCGCCCGGGGCCTGGCCGCGCTCATGCCCGGCGAGAGCGAGGTCCACGGGCTCGCCGCCCTGCTGGAGCTCCAGTCCTCCCGGGCACCGGCCAGGACCGGGCCGGACGGGCGGCCCGTCCTCCTCGCCGACCAGGACCGGCGGCGCTGGAACCGGCTGCTGGTGCGGCGCGGCTTCGAGGCGCTCGCGCGGGCCGGCGACGGCCGCTCCTACGGTCCCTACGCCCTCCAGGCCGCCATCGCCGCCTGCCACGCGCGGGCGGCCTCGTACGAGGAGACGGACTGGCGGACGATCGCCGGGCTCTACGGGCGGCTCGCCGCCCTGGCGCCCTCACCGGTCGTGGAACTCAACCGGGCGGTCGCCGTCTCGATGACCGAGGGCCCCGCCGCGGCGCTGACGCTGGTCGACGCCCTCGCCGCCGAACCGGCCCTGGACGGCTACCACCTGCTGCCGAGTGTGCGCGGGGACCTGCTGGCCCGGCTCGGCCGGCACACGGAGGCCCGGGAGGCCTTCGAGCGGGCGGCCTCCCTCACCCGTAACGAGAGCGAGCGCTCCCTGCTGCGCGCCCGGGCCGCCGCCCTCCCCGTCCCCGGGGGTCCGGGAGGCGAGGACTAAGGTTTTTGACATGTCCCCGCGTGTTCCGCTGCCGCCGCCACCCCCGCCCGCCGAGATCCGGAGCTGGCCCGACCGGGAGGCGCGGCTCGTCGACCGGGCGCTGGCCATGGACGAGCTCGGCCGGAGGCTGCTCGGCGGAGGACGGCTCGCGCTGTTCCTGCTCCGGTTCGCGCTGCTCGAGTTCGGCTGGTCCCTCGTCGGGCTCCTGCTCATCGCCCTGGGCCACGACCAGGACGCCCCCACGGTCATGATCATGCTGTTCGCCGCGGTCCTCGGCCTCGGCGTCCTCGGCCCGGCCCTGTGGATGACCGTGCGCGGCGTGCGCCAGGACCGGACCGTCCGGATCCGCCTCGCCCAGTGGGCGGCCCTCGACCGCCACCGGCCCACCGACGCCCGGCTGCGCGCCCCGGTCCTGAGCCTGGCCTGGCTGCTGCTCTCCTGCGCGCTGTGCGCGGGCGGCCTGTGGGTGGCCTTCGCCGTCCCGGCCGGGGCCACCCGGGAGGACG
>NZ_JAPSIW010000980.1 GCF_031178505.1 Streptomyces sp.
CCCGGCCGACGTACTGGACGTCGGCTGCGGCACCGGCTCGCTTTCCGCACTCCTGGCCGGGGCCGGGCACCGGGTGACCGGTGTCGACCTCGCACCCCGCATGGTGGAGGCGGCCCGGGCCAAGCTGGCCGCCGCCGGCCTTCCGGGCCGGTTCCTGGTCGGCGACGCCGCGGCGCCGCCCACGGGGGAGGAGACGTTCGACGTCCTGCTCTCCCGCCACCTGGTGTGGACGCTCCCCGACCCGGCGGCCGCCCTCGACACGTGGGTGTCCCGCCTCCGCCCCGGTGGTGTCCTGCTCCTCGTCGAGGGCCGCTGGGGCGAGGCGGACCAGAGCGACGAGCCGTACGTGGCAGGGGCCGAGGCCCTCCCCTGGCACCAGGGCATCCGTGCCGACGATCTGGCCGATGCCGTACGTCCGCTCGTCAGCGACCTCCGTGTCCACCCGCTCACCACCGACACCGCCCTGTGGGGCGGACCGGTGTCCGACGAGCGTTACGCCCTGGTCGCGCGCGTCTGAACGCCCGGTCCCGGCGCCCCGCCCGGCCCGGGACCGTCAGAGCGGGCGCCCGTCGATCGGCGAAGGCCCCTCGATCGGCGAAGGCACGGCATGGGGGCGCAGCACCATGAGCCCCTCCTCCACGGCCGCCACCAGGGCGAAGGGGAACCGGTCGAGCTCGAGGCAGAGCGCGACATCATCGGGGTGGACGCCCTGGCGCACCCCTTGCGTCAGCTCGGCGGCCGCCCGGGACGCACCGGCCCGGTGGAGGTAACCGGCCGGGTCCGTCTCCGTCCCGGCGGCCCTGCGGGCGATGTACTGAGCGCACGCCAGGTCCTCGTCGGCCTGCCCGTCCTCACCGGTGACGACGAACGTGACGCCGTCACACCCGCGGGTCCGCAGGAGCCGGGCCGTCGCCTCCGCCACCACGAAGCCGGCGCACAGCACCAGCGACGCCTCCTTCACCGCCAGGGCGCCGACCGTCCCCGCCGTGGTCTTCTGCACCACGGTCCGGCCGCCGAGATCCACGGACCGCAGCCGGCCGGGCGAGTTGACGGCGTCGAACCCGGGCGCGGGCGCACCGTCCTTCAGCGCCACCGCGCCCGGATGACGCGCCTTCAGAGCCAGGGCCTCGTCGGGCGACCCGGCGAGAACGATCCTCTCCGCCCCCTGCGCGAAGGCCCAGGCGGCGACCGTGAAGGCACGCATGACATCGACCACGACGGCCACGTCCGGAACTTCGACCAGCTCGGGGATACCGAGGAAACGAGCGTCCATCCCGGCATGATCGTGGATGCCGTGCCCGCGCACTCCCCGGAGTGACGAGCATCACGGTCCGCGCCTCACCTCGCCCCGCTGCGGGGCTCAGCCGAACGCGACGGCGAGCCTGACCGCCTTCTCGCCGAAGCGGTCCGCAAGCGCCTTCATCACGGCGAAGCCGCGCGACCAGGGGGAGCCGGCGCCCAGGAGGGCACCGGCGGTCAGCCGCCGGTCACCTGTGGGGCCCGGAGGTGACCGCAGGCGCGGTACCCACGCGGACGGGTCCTGTACCGGTGAGCCGTGCCCGCGCCCGCCCTACTCCCAGGTCGCGGTGTCCGGATCGATCCCGTGGGCCCGCGCACTGGCGTCGACGAGACGACGGAACCAGGCGGCGAGGCCGGGGCGGATGCCGTCGTAGTGGGCGGCGAAACCCGGATCGGTCTCGAACCTGCGGCCGAGGCACACCTGCATCCGCCGAGTGAGCGGAAAGTACGCGGCGAAGACGTCGCGGTGCCGGTCGACCAGCCGCTCCGCCTCCGGGCCGCCGGGTGCGACACCGGCGTCCATCGCCTCCCCGAGGTCCCGCTCGAAGCCGGCCATGGCGTCGGCGACGGCCTGCCACTCCTCCGGCCCGCGCGAGGCCGCCCCTTCGGCGTACTGCTGCCACTGCGTGGTGCCGCCGTACCGCCGGCGGGCCTCGGCCGGCCGGTCCGGGTCCCATCCGGGACCGAAGATCGCGGCCTGCTGCTCGGCCGTCAG
>NZ_JAPSIW010000269.1 GCF_031178505.1 Streptomyces sp.
GTATCGCCCAGCGCGTGGTCCCGGCCGACCAGGGCTTCGCCACCCAGGGCAGTTCGCGCATGTCGGTGCAGTGGCTGGCCTCCGACCCGCGCCGGTACGCGGTGAACGAGCAGATCTCCAGCACCACCCCCCCGCAGCCGGAATCGGGCCTGGTCTGGCCGCTGACCTGGCCGCTGAAGTGGGGCGAGGCCAAGAGCACCGGTGACGCGGCGGTCGAGAACACCGGTTCGGCCCCGACCCACCCGGTGATCGTCTTCCACGGCCCGTGCTCCATGCCGTCCGTCACCGAGCGGGTGAGCCGGCGCCGGCTGCGGTACGCGATCGACCTGGCCGCCGGTGACGAACTCACCGTCGACACCCGCGCGGGCACGGTCATGCTGAACAACTCCGCCTCCCGGCTGCACACGGCCATGGCCGACTCCACCCCGGAGGAGCTGTTCGTCCTGGAGCCCGGCCGCACCGACCTGTCCTTCCGGCCCGAGAACGGGACGGAGCAGGCGCTGATGACCGTGCGCTGGCGCAGCGCCGAGTGGTGACCCGTACGGCTCGCGCCCTGGGCGTACGCCGGTGAAACGGCAACCTGCACCCCGGTGACCCGGCCCGCACACGCTGACCACCGGTGCCCGCACCCCGCACCCCACCCCCCTCGCCCCGCCCCGGTGCCCCGGCCCGGCGCCCGTCCGGTGACTGCTCGTCAGTCACCGTGCGGCGCCGGGCCGTTCCGCTTCCACCGACCATCCCGAACCGTTTCGGAGAGGTGATCCCATGACCGTACGAGCCGCCTGGCTCCAGCCCACCGGCCAGACCCGCGAGGACACCCGCCTCACCCTCGCCGCCCTCCTCACCCCCAGCGGCCAGAGCCCGGACGAGACCCCGCTGCGCTCCCGCGCGGGCATCGTGCCCGGCGGCTTCGTCCTGACCGACACCTCGCCCATGCAGTGCACGATCGGCACCGGCCGCGCCATCGTGCAGGGCAAGGACACCGCCCAGGGCGCCTACCTCGTCGCCGTCACCGCGCCGGAAGCCTTCACCATCGAGGACGGCGACCCGCAGTACGACCGCATCGACCTGATCGAGCTGGCGGTCGTCGACGACGCCTACGACCGCACCGGTACGACCGAGGCGGTGGTGCGCCTGGTCAAGGGCACCCCCGACGCCACCCCCACCGCCCCGCCGAGCCCGGCCGGCAGCACGCTGCCGCTCTACACGATCCGGGTCCCCAAGGGCATCTCGGCCGGCACCGGCGGCATCGGGTGGAAGACCGGCGCCGTCACCACCCAGCACTGGCCGGTCGTCGCGCTCGGCGGCATCATGCCGACCACCGGCTACAAGGGCGCCTACACCGGCCAGTACCGGGACGCGGCGAGCCTGCTCCAGCGCTGGGACGGCACGAACTGGATCTCGTACCCGAAGGCCATCGGCGGCATCGCGCCCAGCGGCGCGCTGGCCACCGGCTCGTACACCGGGCAGTACCGCGACAACGCGGGCGTGCTCCAGCGCTGGGACGGCACGGCCTGGCAGTACGCCGAGGGCAAGTCGAAGATCCTGTTCAGCGCCTCGCAGACCGTGGCGCAGAGCGTCCCCGCCAACGCGTGGACGACCCTCACCCTGCAGGGCGCCGACGTCGACGACGCCGCCGGATGGAACGGCTCGACCACGTACACCGTGCCGCGCACCGGCTGGTGGCGCGTCTCCGGCCACGCCGTGTGGGCCAACGACGCGCAGACCGGCATGCGCGGGGCCCGTATCGCGGTCAACGGCGTCGGCGTCCCGCGCGCCACCTGGCTCACCCCCGCCGGCAACGGCGCGGTGGTCGTCGGCGGCCAGGCCCTGATCAAACTCACCGCCGGCAACACCGTCACGCTGTCCGGCTACCAGACGCACACCGCGGCGGTCCGCACCCTCGGCGGCTCCGGCTACGCCTGCAACCTCTCCGCCGAGTGGATCAAGTCCTGACCTTCCTTCCGTCCCTCCCCTTCCCGACGAACGGAGAACTCCCATGAACCTGCGCAGCAGCTGGGTCGACGAGACCGGCCAGACCCGCGAGGACACCCGCCTCACCCAGACCGGCGTGACCACGCCGGCCAACCCCGTCCAGGTCCGCTCCGGCATCTTCCCCGGCTCGTACGACGGCCGGTACCGGCTCGCCGGCTTCTGGACCTTCGGCTCCGCCGCCATGTCCGCGACCGTGTCCGAGGGCCGCGCCATCATCCAGGGCGACATCTCCCAGGGCGCCTACCCGGTGACGCTGCCGGCCTCCGAGGTCGTCACCTTCTCGCCCGGGCACGCCCAGTACAGCCGCAAGGACCTGCTCGTCCTCAAGATCTACGACCGGCTCTACGACACCGTCGAACAGAACGCGGCGAAGATCGAGATCATCCAGGGCGAGGCCCGCCAGGACCCGCAGCCGCCGGCCGTTCCGGCGCGCTGCCTGCCCCTGTACGAGGTGACCGTCCCGGCCGGCGCCAGCGCGGGCACCGGCGGCATCCCGTGGAACAGCGCCCTGAAGGACCTGCGCACCCCGGTCGTCTCCCTGGGCGGCATCATCCCGGTCGAGGGGCCGGTCCTGCCAGGCGCCTACCCGGGCCAGTACCAGGACGCGGGCGGCGCGCTCCAGCGGTGGGACGGCGGCGCGTGGGTCTCGTACCCCTCGGCGATCGGCGGCATCATCCCGTCCTCGGCGTCGGCGACCACGCCGGCCAGCTACACCGGCCAGTACCGGGACCACAACGGGGTGCTCCAGCGCTGGGACGGTTCGGTCTGGCGGCCGGCCTACCCGGGTCCGTACTACACCGGCTCGAACGACCACGGGTACACGACCTCGACGACGTACACGCCGACTCTGCTGGAGACGGGCAGCTCCCCGCTCGACGTGGAGTTCATCGCGCCGCCCTCGGGCGCCATCCTGATCAACTACGGCGCCCGGATGTGGGCCACGTCCTCCACGCCCCACACGGTGGTCATGGGTCTGCGACTCACCCAGGCGGGCGTCACCAAGATCGCCGAGAGCGACGAGACGGCCTGCTTCTACAGCGGCACCACGCCCGCGTCGATGTCCTCCACGACCCGGTTCTACAACCTGACGCCGGGCTTGCCGTACGTCATCACCGGCATGTTCAAGTGCGGCGCCAACACCACGCAGATCAGGGCGAACTACGACAACACGTTCATCGTGGTCCACCCGCAGTACTGACCGCCCCCACCGACAGGAGAGAACCATGGCACTGCGCAGCGGTTGGCTGACGCCGACCGGGCAGACGAGGGCCTCGACCCGCCTCACCGCCCACGGCGCCGCCACCCCGGCCGGCCCCCTCGCCTCCCGGTCCGGCATCCTGCCCGGCACCGTCGACGGCAAGTACCGGGTCGGTGGCCTCTGGATGAGCTCCAACGGCCCGATGAGCGCGACCGTGTACGCCGGGCGGGCCGTCGTCCAGGGGACGAACGGCCAGGGCGCCTACCCCGTCACCCTGGACGCGGACACCGTCCTCACCTTCGGGGACGGCGATCCGCTCAACCCGCGCATCGACCTCGTGGTCCTGCGCGTGTACGACGACGAGTTCGACCAGCAGACCCGGCACGAGGCCGTCCTGGAGGTCGTCAAGGGGGAGCCGAAGGCGCAGCCCCAGGCCCCGCAGGTGCCGCCGGCGTCCCTCCCCCTGTTCTCGGTGCACGTGAAGGCCGGGGCCTCGGCGGGCAGCGGCGGCATCGACTGGACGGGCGGTGCCATGACCGACCTGCGCACCACCGTCGTCGGGGTCGGCGGCATCCTGCCCGTGTACAACAACGCGGGCCTGGCCGGCGCCTACCCGGGCCAGTACCAGGACAACGACAACGCCCACTACCTCCAGCGCTGGAACGGCACCGCGTGGGTCGCGTACCCGAAGGAGATCGGCGGCATCGCTCCCAGCGGCGCGCTCTCCACGGGCAGCTACCCCGGCCAGTTCCGCGACAACAACGGCACGCTCCAGCGCTGGAGCGGCACCTCGTGGGCGAACTACCAGCCGCCGGTGGAGACGGAGTTCATCACCTCCGGGGCGACGGCGCTGACGGGCTGGACGCTGCTGTCCTTCGCGGCCCGCCGGTCGCGCGGCATCGCCACGGTGACGGTGGTCGTCACCCGCAACGGCGCCGACATCACCGCCACCAACATCGGCAACATCAACGACGAACCGCTCGTCACCCTCCCGACGGGCTGGCGTCCGCCCTTCGAGTACGAGGCGGCCGCCACCGACGGCTTCGCCTCCGGTGGCGCGGTCTTCTACCCCGGCGGAACGATCACGCTGCGGACCTGGACGCCCAACGCCGCCCTCCAGGCGGGCCGGCACCTCCGCGTCTCCGCCACCTACGTCCTGTAAGGGGGCCCACCATGGCACTCGACACGCCCTACCGGGCCATCTTCTGCGACCTGTTCACCGACACGACCCTCGACATCCTGCCGCTGCGGGACGTCTCCTTCGAGGACTACATCGGCCGGGCCGGCTCCCTGTCCGGCACGGTCCCCATCCCCGACCGCACGATGGCCGAGCGGGCCCACAAGATCAAGCCGGGCCGCACCACGGTCTACCTGGAGCGCGGCGGGGACCTGTGGTGGGGCGGCATCGTCTGGACCAGCACCCTTCAGGGCAGCGACCGGGGCGTGCTGACACTGAGCATCCAGGCGTCGACCTTCGACTCGTACGCGGCCCGCCGCCGCATCCGTACGGACGTCAAGTACACCCAGCCCACGGACCAGTTCACCATCGCCCGCACCCTGTGGTCGTCACTCTCGGCGGGCCTCGGCTCCAGCGGCATCGACACCGGCGACCCCGAGGCGACGTCCGGCGTACTGCGGACCGCGTCCTGGCTGTACGGCGACGAGACCGTGTACCAGGAGGCGCTCGACCAGCTCGGCGCCCAGGAGAACGGGTTCGAGTACCAGATCTTCGTGTTCCGGGACCCGGAGGACGGCAAGCGGGTCCGCCAGCTCCGGCTCGGCTCGCCCAAGCTCCACACCGGCAGCACGGACATGGTCTTCGACCGGCCCGGCACGATCCTGTCGTACTCGCTCCCGGACGACGCCACCCGCGGCGGCACCCACGCCCTGGCCCGGGGCGCCACCACCAACACCAACGCGGCCACCACCTCGCGGCCCACGCTGTCGTCCGTCGCCACGCCGAAGAAGCCGCTGGACGACCGCTGGCCCCAGCTCGACCTGTCCTCGGACCACAACGACATCAGCGACAAGGCGACGCTGGACTCGCTGGCCCAGGCCGCGGTGGACGCGGCGGCCGGGTCGGTGCTGATCCCCGAGATCAGCATCCGGCTCGGCGGGATCGTCCCGCCGGCGCTGCTGGGCCGCACCGCCCGTATCCGCATCACCGACGAATGGCATCCGACGGGCCTCGACGCCCGTTACCGGATCGTCGGCGTCAAGGTGCGGCCGGCCGAACGCGGCCGTCCCGACACCGCCGATCTCGCACTGGAGGAACGCTGATGGCGCTGCTGCCCGAGGACATCATCGACCGGCTGATCCAGATGGAGCGCCGGATCCAGGCCATCTCCACGGCCGTGAACGTCCGCCCGCCCCTGACCGAGGTCGTCAACGGTTCACTGACGCTGCGCCGTCAGACGGACACGAACGACCCCGCCACCTCGGTCAACCTCGTCCAGATCAACACCAGCGGCCCCGACTCCACGAAGCCGGTGCTGCGGGTGAACGACGCCTACGGCCACGAGCTCCTGTCGGACGACATCCTGACCGGCGGGCTCGCCCGGCCCTGGCTGGCGATGCTGCCGCCGCAGGACATGGCCTCCGCGAACTGGCCGTCCACCAGCGCCACGGCCTGGACGACGATCGCCCAGTCCCAGAACCCGATCTGGCAGCCCAAGATGCGGCTGCGCATGTACACCCGGATCTCGGCCGCGGGCGTCGCGGGCCAGATCCGGGTGATGGTCAACGGCGTCCAGTTCGGCCCGACCGTCAGCGCCGGATCGGTCTTCGACCACACCGGCTCGGTCACGTCCGACATGCAGGCCGACTTCGGCAAGGACATGAACGTGGAGATCCACGCCCAGGTCACCAGTGCCTCCGGCACCGTCTACGCGAAGCCCGTCATGATGCACGGCCGCCAGTCCTGACCCGCCCCCACCCCCGGAGCACCCGGATCCCCCCGGAAGCCCCGGAAAGGAGCTACGCATGACCCCCGACCCGAACCATCCCTGGGGCCTGGCCATCGACTACGCCGGCCGCGGCACCGTCACCGAGAACGGTCACGCCGTCGCCGTCCGCCTCTACGACAACACGTTCGGCGGCCCGCTGGAGATCGACCCGGTCACGGGCGAGTACCCGGCGGTGTACGTCAGCGCCCAGGTCAACGAGAACGGCCCCAACGGCGCGTCGCTGCGCGGGTACGGCACGGCCGTGATCCAGCCGGTGGCCGGCAAGCAGGCCGTGCCCGACCCGGAGGCGGTACGGAGCGCGGTCGCCGCCGCGCTCGCCGACTTCGAGGCCCGCCGGGCCGCCTACGCGGAGCTGTGCGCGGCCTGGGCCCCGGCCACCCCGCCGCCCACCCCGGATCCGGAGCCCGCTCCGGCCCCCGAGCCGGCCCCGTAGACCCCGGCCCGCGAAGAACCGCACCGCCCCGGCCCGCCGGCGCCGGAGCACCCCCCGCCCCACCTCTCCGCCCGCCCCGCGCCCCGACGGCCGGGGCTTTCGCATGTCCGGAGGACACCAGATGGCCACTCCCCTGCCCGCGGACCGGCTCGCCGCCGCGCTCCGCGCCGAAGGCGTCACCGTCGTCGAGCACCCGGGCTGGCGCACCCACCACCGCAACCACGCCGGTGCCTGGGGCCCGGTCGCCGGCGTGATGATCCACCACACCGTCTCCAGCGGCACGGCCTCCTCGGTCGAGATGTGCTTCCACGGCTACGAGGGCCTGCCCGGTCCGCTGTGCCACGGTGTCATCGCCAAGGACGGCACCGTCCACCTGGTCGGCTCCGGCCGGGCCAACCACGCCGGCGGCGGCGACCCGTCCGTCCTGAAGGCCGTGGTCAGCGAGACGTACGGCGAGCGCCCGCCCACCCCCCGCGAGCACCAGGGCAGCGCGAACGCCGTCGACGGGAACTCCCGCTTCTACGGCTTCGAGTGCGTCAACCTCGGCGACGGCTCCGACCCGTGGCCGGCCGCCCAGCTCGACGCCATCGAGCGGGTCTCGGCCGCTCTGTGCCGGGCCCACGGCTGGGGCGCGAAGTCCGTCATCGGCCACCTGGAGTGGTCGGACTGGAAGTCCGACCCGAAGGGCTTCGGCATGCCCGGCATGCGCGACCGGGTGCAGCGACGGCTCGCCAAGGCGCCGGTGAAGAACCCGCCGGCCGCCGTCCCCGGTGCGAAGCCCACCCCTCCCCGCCCCCGCCACCAGCCCTTCCCGGGCACCTCGTTCTTCCGCGAGGAGACGAGCTCCCCGGTCATCACGGCGATGGGCCGCCGCCTCGTCGCCGAGGGCTGTTCCGCGTACGCGGTCGGCCCCGGCCCCCGCTGGAGCGAGGCCGACCGCCGCTCGTACGCCAGGTGGCAGCACAAGCTCGGCTTCCGCGGCTCCGACGCCGACGGCATCCCGGGCGCCGCCTCCTGGAACGCCCTGAAGGTCCCGTACACGACGTAACCCCCCGCGTACCACCCCCGCACAACCCCGAGGAGACCCACGATGACCGATGCCGCCAAGCGCACGGCCCGTACCGTCCTCCAGACCGCCGTCGGCATCGCCGTCGTGCTGCCCGCGATCGTCGACGCCTCCGGCATCCCCGAGACCCTCCCCTGGGTCGCCGGAGCCCTGGCCGTCGCCGGCGCACTCACCCGGGTCATGGCCCTCGCCCCGGTCCAGAACCTGCTCCCGGCCTGGCTCCGCCCCACCCAGGGCGGTGCCGATGACCGAGCCTGACCCGAACGATCCCGTCGCCGTCGCCCTGGAGCTGGAACGGCTCCGCGGCACCCTGGAGGCCGGCTTCGCCCGGGTCGACGGCTCGCTCGCCCTGCTCGTGCAGCGCAGCGACCAGACCGACCGGCAGCTCGCCGACCACGAGGCCCGCCTCGACGACCTGGAACGCGCCCGGTGGCCGCTGACCAGCATCCTCGCGGTGGCCGCCACCATGGGCGTCCTGCTCACGGCCTGGGAACTCGTCGGTCGCTGACCGGCCGGCCCGCGAGAACGCCGAAGGGCAGCACCCCGGTCACGGGGTGCCG
>NZ_JAPSIW010000981.1 GCF_031178505.1 Streptomyces sp.
TTGGCCTCGGTGGCCGTGGACGCGGACAGGCGGGTGTCGCGCAGGGCCGCCAGTTCCTCGGCGGCTCCGGCGAGTGCGGCGGGCGGAACACTCATCCACACCGTGAAGCTGGTGTGCCAGCCGGTGTGCGGCTGCGCGGCTTCGCAGCGCAGTACCGCCTTGCCGCTGCTCAGGACCCCGGCCAGCAGGCGCCGCACCGTCGCCTCGGGCCGACCGAGCTCGGCGGCGAGCGAGACGAGGGAGCGGCGCCCGTCGGGAGCGAGGGCGAGGATCAGACGGCGTTCCTCCGCGGTGACGGGACCGGGATCGGGTCGAGGTCCGGCCCCGGAGGCGGGCAGGCCACGCTGCTGGTCCCGGGAGAGCGAGTCGAACCGCCACTGACTGGCCTCGCGGTGCAGGTGCTGCACGAGGTGGGTGCGGGTGCCCGTCACGCCGGGAATCCTGCCGAGGGCGAGGACGTATTCGGTCATCGCGACCCTGTGACGGGTGGCGACGGTCAGCAGCAGGTCGCTGGAGCCTGCCACCATCTCCACGCTGAGCGCCTGCGGGTGCCGGGCGCACTCGGCGGCGAGGGCCTCGCGGTCCTGCGGCAGGCAGTTGACTTCGATCAACGCCAGGGCCCCGTACGCCACCTGGGACGCGCCGGTGTAACAGGTGACCCACGCCGTCCCGGAGTCCCGGAGTCTGGCCCAGCGCCGCGAGAGGGTCGCCGCGTCCACGCCGAGAGGCCCGGCGAGCTGGGCCCAGGGAGCGCGGGGCGCCACCTGGAGGGCGGTGATGAGCTCCAGGTCGAGTTCATCCAGTGTCGAACCGAGGGCGGTCGCGCTCGTCGCCCGAGGCGCGCTCGTGGCGCATTCCCGCATCAGCTCCACCTCCGGACACGGATTCTTGCAATTCCGGGGTGTCGCCGGAAGGGGGCTGATCCTGTAGCCCACCTCACACCGCCTCCTCCTTTCCCGGAGTTACGTCATGCACCGTCCCCGGTTCCTCAGCGGCGCCCTCGCGGTCGCCGCCGCCTCGCTCCTGACCTCCGCCTGTACGACCGGATCCAGTTCCTCCGCGGAAGGCGGCGGCACGGGCGGCGCCCAGGGCGGGGGGACCGTCAGGCTCGCTCTCACGTCGGACGTGACGACTTTCGATCCGATCGGGCAACAGGCGGCGAGCGACTACGTCGTGGGGCGCCTGATGTACGAGACGCTGGTCGGCCAGGACGACGGCGGTGCCGTCGTCCCCCGGCTCGCCCGGACGTGGAAGCAGTCCCCGACCGGCGTGACGTTCACCCTGAGGAAGGGGGTGACCTGCTCGGACGGCAAGCCGCTGACCGCGTCGCAGGTCGCCGCCTCGCTCACCCGCTACCGGACGACCTCGGCCGGCGCCGCGATGACCTTCGGTCCGGGCAACACCGGCGCCGGGACCACGATCACCGCCGACGACGAGGCCGGCACCGTCGGCATCGAACTGGCCGCTCCCTGGGGCGAACTCCTTCCGGGTCTGGCCAACAGCACCACCGGCGTCGTCTGCTCTCCTGGCCTCGCCGCCGGGGACCGGCTCGGCAGAGGCGCCGTGGCGGGTGCGGGGACCGGTCCGTACGAGCTGGTGCGGGCCGAGCGCGGATCGGCGTACGAGCTGAAGCTGCGCAAGGGCTACGACGCCTGGCCCCCGTACGCGTCGATGCCCGCGGGCAGGCCGGCAGGCACCCTGAGGGTGTCGGTCGTGAGGAACGAGTCGACTCTCGCCAACCAGCTCCGGACGGGGGCCGTCGACTTCGGGGCGTTCACCGGACCCGACGCGGCCCGCTTCGGCAAGGGCGGCTTCACGATCGAGGCGGCTCCCCTCATCCGCAACTTCGTCGCCTTCAACCAGCGCGAGGGCCACCCGGGCGCCGACCCGGAGATCCGCAGGGCGGTGGCACAGGCGATCGACGCGAACGCGTTCAACAAGGTCTTCGGCGGCACGGGCCAGGTCATGACCTCGTACGTGGACGCCAAGGCGCCCTGTGTCTCCACCGATCC
>NZ_JAPSIW010000270.1 GCF_031178505.1 Streptomyces sp.
TCGGTGAAGGTGCGGGCGCTGCGTTCGCCCGTGGTGCGCAGCGCGGGCAGGTCGCCGCGGACGAGGGCGTGGGTGGCGCTGACGGCGAGGGCGGCGGCGGTGCCCCAGGGATCGCCGAGGGCGGTGAAGCCGTCGAGGGCGCGGCGCGTGAGGGTCTCGCTGGTGCGGAGGTCACCGGTGGGCAGGAGCGCGAAGCCGAGGAGCCATTGGGTGTGGGCGAGGGCGTGGGGGTCGTCCAGGGCGGCGGTGAGGTCCAGGGCGGTGGCCAGGCGGGCGGCGCGGTCGTCGCCGTCGCCCTGGAGGAGGGTGACGGCGGTCCACCAGGCGGTGGCCGAGGCGACGAGGGCCGGGGGCGCGCCGGGCGGGGCGGTGGTGAGGGCGGTGCGCAGGGTGCGGCGCGCTTCGCGCAGCCGGCCGCGCAGGATCCAGTACCAGGCCAGGGCGTCGGCGAGGCGGAGGAGCGGGGTGGGGTCCTGGGTGTCGGGACGTTCGGGATCGGGGAGTTCGGCGGCCTTGCGGAGATTGGCCGTCTCCTGGTCGAGGCGGGTGAGCCAGGCGCGCTGGTCGGGACCGCGCAGGTGGGGGCGGGCGCGTTCGGCCAGGGCCGTGTAGTGGGCGCGGTGACGGCGGGTCAGGGCGGTGTGCTCGCCCGCCTCGTGGAGACGTTCGTGGCAGTAGGCGGCGACGGATTCGAGGAGCCGGTAGCGGACGCCGGCGGGGGTGTCGGCGGCGACGACGAGGGACCGGTCGACCAGACGGGCGAGGAGGTCGAGGACGTCCTCCCGCTTGACGCCGTCGCCGGCGCAGACGGTCTCGGCGGCTTCCAGGGTGCAGCCGTCGGCGTGGACGGCGAGGCGGCGCAGGACGATCTGCTCGGAGGCGGTGAGGAGTTCCCAGCTCCAGTCGATCATGGCGCGCAGGGTCTGCTGGCGGGCGGGGGCGGTGCGCGGGCCCGCGGTGAGCAGACGGAAGCGGTCGTCGAGCCGGTCCAGGAGGCCGTGGGGGCCGAGGACCTTCAGGCGGGTGGCGGCGAGTTCGAGGGCGAGCGGGATGCCGTCGAGGCGGCGGCAGATGGCGGCGACGGCCCCGGCGTTGTCGGCGGTGAGCGCGAAGTCCTGGACGGCGGCGGTGGCGCGGGCGACGAAGAGGCGGACCGCGCCCGAGCGGAGGAGGGCGTCCGGCGCGGGCCCCTCGGCGGGGGGTGCGGGCGGCGGCAGGTCGAGGGGCGGGACGGCCCGGACCTGTTCGCCGGGGACGCCGAGGGGTTCCTGGCTGGTGGCGAGGAGGCGTACGGCGGGGGCGGTGCGCAGGAGGTGGGCGGCGAGGTGGGCGACGGGGGCGGTGAGGTGCTCGCAGTTGTCGAGGACGAGCAGGAGGGTGCGGTCGCGGAGGGTGTCGGTGAGGCAGTGCAGCGGGGTGGGGCCGGTGAGGGTGTCGTCGCGGATGCCGAGCGCGGTGGTGAGAGCCTCGGCGAGGGCGGCGACGGGGTCGGTGGTGTCGGGGGCCGTGTCGAGGGCGGCGACGGGGTCGGTGGTGTCGGGGGCCGTGTCGAGGGCGGCGAGTTCGACGAGCCAGGTGCCGTCGGGGAAGGCGGGGGCGGCGCGGGTCGCGGCTTCGAGCGCGAGGCGGGTCTTGCCGACGCCGCCGGGGCCCGTGAGCGTCACGAGGCGGTGGGCGGTGAGCGCGGCGTGCAGGTCGGCGAGGGCGGCGGCGCGGCCGATCAGCTCGGTGTGCTGGGCCGGGAGGTTGGTGCGGGGGCGGCCGGGCGGGAGCGTGACGGGGGCGGGCCGCTCGTGCGGGGTGGGGGCGGGGGGCGTACCGGCGCCTCCGGCGGCCTGGGCCGCCGGGTCGGCGCGGGTGCCCGTCGCCGCGCGGGCCAGGGGTGTACCGGCGTCCGCCGCGGGCCCGTACGAGGACAGGGACGGGGGCACGTGGGAGGCGGGGGGCGGGGCCGTACCGGCGGCTCCCCGGGACGGGGGCACGTGGGAGGCGGGGGCCGGTGCCGAACCCGCGCCCGCCCGGGGCGGGGTCGTACCGGCGGCCTCCCGGGGCGGGGGCGCGTGGGGGTCCGGGGCGTCGCGGAGGATGGCCTCGTGGAGGGCCGTCAGGGCGGGGCCCGGATCGAGGCCGAGCTCCTCGGCGAGCCGGTCGCGCAGGTCCCCGTACGAGCGCAGGGCCTCGTGGCGGCGGCCCGTGCCGTACAGGGCGCGCAGGTGGGCGGCGCGGAGGCGTTCGCGCAGGGGGTGGCGTGCGACGGGCTCGGCGAGTTCGGCGGCGAGGGCCTCGTGCTCGCCGAGCGCGAGGCGGGTCTCGGCGAGGTCCTCCAGAGCGGCGAGCCGTTCCTCCTCGAGGGCGTCGGCGGCGGCGCGCAGGACGGGGTGGTCGGGGAGGCCGGCGTAGGCGGGGCCGCGCCACAGGGCGAGCGCGCCGGTGAGGAGGGCCGCCCGCTCGCCGGGGACGGGCGCGGTCCTGGCGCGGGCGGCCAGGGTGCGGAAACGGGTGGCGTCGAGGTGGTCGGGGTCGACGTCCAGGACGTAACCGCCGGGTCGTAACGCCAGGCGGCCGCGGCCCCCGGGGGCGGCGGTGCCGAGGATGCGGCGGAGCCGGGAGATCTTGTTCTGGAGGGCGTTGGCGGGGTTGCGGGGCGGCTCGGTGCCCCACAGGTCGTCGATGAGCCGGTGCGCGGGCACGGGGCGGCCGGCGTGGACGAGGAGATGGGCGAGGAGGGTGCGGACCTTGGTCTCCGTCACCGGGACGGCGGCCCCCTCGGCCGTCCGTACGGTGAGTGAGCCGAGAACCCCGAAACGCATGATGATCAGGATAGCCGTCGGGGCGTGTCAGCGCGGCGACAGCGGACGACAGCGGGGCGACAGGGCGGGGGCGCACGCTCGGGGACACCGGCCGGAGCACACGGTCCGGCACGGGTTGTCCACGAAGGAAGCGGGTTGTTCGTCATGGGGAAGTACGCGGGCAAGAAGGCCGTCGTCACCGGTGGGACGCACGGCATCGGGCTGGCCGTGGTCCGGGCGCTGCTCGACGGCGGCGCCGAGGTGCTGCTGACCGGGCGGAACGAGAAGAACATCGAGGCCGTGCGCACCGAGCTCGCGGGCCTGCCGGCGCACGTGGTGCGCTCCGACGCGGGCAGCATGGCCGACATCAAGGCGCTGGGCGGGATCGTCGAGGAGAAGCTCGGCCGGATCGACTTCCTGTTCGTGAACGTCGGTTACGCGGAGCTGGGCATGCTGGAGGAGGTGACGGAGGAGGCGTTCGACAAGTCCTTCGACATCAACACCAAGGGCGCCTTCTTCACGACGCAGGCGCTGGCGCCGCTGGTGAACGACGGGGGTTCGATCGTCTTCACGACGGCCGTGCTCGTCGGGCACGGATACCCGGGCACCAGTGTGGCGACGGGCATGAAGGCGGCGGTGGGCGGTTTCGCGAAGGTGTTCGCGGCCGAGCTGCTGGCGCGGAAGATCCGGGTGAACTCGGTCAGCCCCGGCTTCACCCTGACGCCGACGATGGGCTACGCGAACATGACGGAGGAGGAGAAGGCGGCGAACGAGAAGGAAGGCGCGCAGCTGACCCCCCTGGGCCGGCACGCGGAGCCGGAGGAGATCGCCGCGGCGGTGCTGTACCTGGCCTTCGACGCGACGTTCAGCACCGGCACCGTGCTGCACGCGGACGGCGGCATGGGTCAGGGCATCCCCCCGCTGTTCGAGTAGGCGGCCCGGCCCGCCGGGGCCGTGGGGGTGCCGGCGGCGGCCCGGAGCTCGTCCAGGAGCGTGGCCTGGACGAGCGTGACCGGGTCGGGCGGGGTGCCGTTGCGTACGGCGGCGGTGAAGGCGGCGACGGTGTTCGCCACCTGGTCCTCGGCGGGGACGCGCAGGGCGCGTCCCCGCTCGGGCGTTTCCAGGTGGATGACGGGCTCGTGGTCGGCGGGCGGGGTGAAGGCGCGGTCGACCGTGAGGCGGCCGTGGCTGCCGTGGAGCTCGTAGCGGTTCAGGTAGGCGTGGTCGAGGCCGAAGGCGAGGTGGGCGGTGACGCCTTCGGGGGTGGTGAGCAGGGCGGAGCCGGAGGTTTCCACCGGGGCGGCCGTGGGGTCGCCGTCGTGGGGGTGGGTGAGGGCGGCTCCGACGGCGCGCAGGCCGGTGCCGAGGTGGTGGAGGGCGGCCCGCAGGGGGTAGACGCCGGTGTCGGCGAGGGCGCCGCCGCCGAGGTCGGCGCGCAGGCGGATGTCGCCGGGGTCGCGGCGGGGGACGCAGAAGGCGGCGTGGAAGGAGCGGAGTTCGCCGATGGCGCCGTCGGCGACGAGGTCGCGGACGGCTCGGTGGAGGCCGTGGTGGACGAACATCACGTTCTCCATGAGGACGCGTCCACGGTCCCGGGCGAGGTCGGTGAGCCGGGCGGTGGTGGCGGCGTCGGTGCTGAGCGGTTTCTCGGCGAGGACGTGCTTGCCCGCGGTGAGTGCGGCCTCGGTCCAGGGGGCGTGGAGGGCGGCGGGCAGCGGGATGTAGACGGCGTCGACGGTGTCGTCGTCGAGGAGGGCGCGGTAGCCGTGGACGGCGCGGCAGCCGTAGGGGGCGGCGGCCTGCCGGGCCTTCGCCGGGTCGCGGCTGGCGACGGCGGCGAGTTCGGCGGTGGGCGCGGCGGCGAGGGCGGGCAGCATGCGGCGCAGGGCGATGTCGGCGCAGCCGAGGACGCCGACGCGGAGGGGCGGGGTCACAGCTGTACGGCTCCGGTGGTGAGGACGGCGAGCAGGGTGCGGGCCTGGACGTTGAGGTAGTGGCTGTGCCGGAGCAGGTCGGTGAGCTGGGCGGGGGTGGCCCAGCGGTAGCCGGGCGGGAGGTCCTCGGGGAGGCCGGCGCGGTCGGCGTCGACGAGGAGGTAGCGGCTCTCGGCGTTGAGGAACCGGCCGCCTTCCTCGGCGTGGACGGCCTCGTAGAGGACGGCGGAGGCGGGGGCGGCGCGGACGGCGTCGAGGAAGGGGGGCCGGTCCTCGCCGGTGAGGTGGGCGAAGTTCTCGGGGGTGTACTGGACGGTGGGGCCGAGTTCGACGGTGTCGAGGAAGCCGGCTTCGACGCGGGCGTGGACGAGGAGGTGGGGGACGCCGGCGAAGGAGCGGACGGCGAAGGCGGTGATGCCGCGGCCGACGGGTTCGAAGAGGGGCTGGGTCCAGCCGGTGACCTCGCGGTTGCCGGCTTCGACGGAGACGGCGGTGACGCGGAAGTAGCGGTCGTGGACGTGGCGGACGGTGTGGTCGTCGCGGATCCAGTCGGTGACGCGGGCGAGCGGGATCCGGCGGGTGTGGAGGTCGTGGCGGGAGCGTTCGCCGGTGATCCAGGACCGCAGGTCGGTGTCGGTGTGCAGGGCGTGGGGCGCGCCGTGGCCGGCGGGGACGCAGGCGAGGACGGTGCGGGCGTCCATGTTGACGGTGTTGGGGCGCAGCAGGAGGCGTCCGATCTGGCCGAGGGTGAGCCAGCAGAAGTCGTCGTCGGCGGGTACGTCGTCGGTGGTCTCGACGAGGACGTTGCGGTTGGCCTTGTGGTGGAACCAGGAGCCGTGCTCGGACTGGAGGGTGTCGGCGAGGACGTGTCCGCGGCGCGGGCCGGTGAAGTGTTCGAGGTACTTCACGTCGGCGCCGCGGTGGACCTTGGTGTAGTTGCTGCGGGTGGCCTGGACGGTGGGCGAGAGCTGGAGCAGGTTGGGGTTGCCGGGCTCCATCTTGGCCTGCATGAGGAAGTGGAGGACGCCGTCGAATTCCTTGGCGAGGATGCCGAGGATGCCGACTTCGGGCTGGTTGATGACGGGCTGCTGCCAGTGCCGGGCGGTGGGGCCCTGGCCGACGGTGACGTCGAGTCCTTCGACGGTGAAGAAGCGTCCGCTGCGGTGGCCGAGGTTGCCGGTGGCGGGGTCGAAGGACCAGCCGTCGAGGGCGGCGAAGGGGATGCGGTCGACGCGGAAGTGGTGGGCGCGGCGGCGGGCGTCGAGCCAGTCGTCGAAGGCGTCGGTGCGCAGCTGGTGGCCGGTGTCGGTGACGGCGGCGGAGCGGGCGAGGCGGTCGGCGAGCCGGTCGTCGTGGCGGGGGCGCAGGGCGGCGGCGGTGGTCACGTGTGGTCCTCCACGAAGGCGCGGATGGAGGCGATGACGTAGTCGAGCATCTCGTCGGTGAGGCCGGGATAGACGCCGACCCAGAAGGTGTGCTCGGTGACGATGTCGCTGTTGGTGAGGGTGCCGGAGACGCGGTGGGGCCGGTCGAGGTAGGCGGGGTGGCGGGTGAGGTTGCCGGCGAAGAGGCGCCGGGTGCCTATCTTGCGGGATTCGAGGAAGTCGACGAGGGCCGCGCGGGTGAAGGGGGCGTCGGGGTCGACGGTGAGGACGAAGCCGAACCAGCTGGGGTCGCTGCCGGGGGTGGCCTCGGGCAGCAGGAGGTGGGGGACGCCGTCGAGGCCGTCGCGCAGGCGGCGCCAGTTGCGCTTGCGGGCCTCGACGAAGGAGTCGAGCTTGGTGAGCTGGCTCAGTCCGAGGGCGGCCTGGAGGTCGGTGGCCTTCAGGTTGTAGCCGACGTGGCTGAAGATGTACTTGTGGTCGTACCCGGCGGGGAGGGTGCCCATCTGGTAGTCGAACCGCTTGAGGCAGGTGTTGTTCTTGCCCGGTTCGCACCAGCAGTCCCGGCCCCAGTCGCGGAGGGATTCGACGATCCGCGCGTACTGGAGGTTGGAGGTCAGGACGATGCCGCCTTCCCCCATGGTGAGGTGGTGGGCCGGGTAGAAGCTGACGGTGCTGAAGTGGCCGAAGGTGCCGGTGAGCCTGCCCTGGTAGGTGGAGCCGACGGCGTCGCAGTTGTCCTCGACGAGGAAGAGGCCGTGGTCCTCGGCGAGGCGGGCGATCTCGGCGGCCTCGAAGGGGTTGCCGAGGGCGTGGGCGATCATGATGGCCCGGGTGCGGGGGCCGATGGCCTGGGCGACGCGTTCGGCGGTGGTGTTGTACGTGCCGAGTTCGATGTCCACGAAGACGGGGACGAGCCCGTTCTGGACGATCGGGTTGACGGTGGTGGGGAAGCCGGCGGCGACGGTGATCACCTCGTCGCCGGGGCGCAGTCGCCGGTCCTCCAGGAGGTGGGAGGTGAGGGCGGACAGGGCGAGGAGGTTGGCGGAGGAGCCGGAGTTGGTGAGGTGGGCCTTGCGGACGCCGATGCGGCGGGCGAAGGCCGACTCGAACTTCCGGGAGCTGGGGCCGGCGGCGATGCGCAGGTCGAGGGCGGCTTCGACGAGGGCGGCGCGGTCGTCGGCGTCGAGGACGGCGCCGGAGGGCCAGATCTCGGTGACGCCGGGGACGAAGCCGCCGGCGGTCGCGGTGTGCTCGCTGTCCTGGTGGTACTTGCGGGTCTCGTCCAGGACGAGTGCCTTGTGGTCGCTCATGCGGGGTTTCCCTCTCCGTGGTCGTGGCCTCGGGCCTCTTCGTGGCGGTGCTTGGACGCCTTCCACCAGGCGGTGTTGTCGCGGTACCAGGCGACGGTGTCGGCCAGGCCCTGGTCGAACGGCACGAGGGGGGCGTATCCCAGTTCCTCGCGGATCTTGGTCTCGTCCAGGGAGTAGCGCAGGTCGTGGCCCTTGCGGTCGGCGACGTGGCGGACCGCGGAGCGGTCGGCGCCGCAGAGGTGCAGCAGCCGTTCGGTGACGGCGAGGTTGGTCTGCTCGTTGCCGCCGCCGACGTTGTAGATCTCGCCGGGGCGGCCGCGGGTGAGGACGAGCTGGATGGCGCGGCAGTGGTCGTCGACGTGGAGCCATTCGCGGACGTTGAGGCCGTCGCCGTAGAGGGGGACGGTGCCGCCCTCCAGGAGGTTGGTGACGAAGAGGGGGATGAGTTTCTCGGGGTGCTGGTAGGGCCCGTAGTTGTTGGAGCAGCGGGTGAGGGACAGGTCGAGTCCGTGGGTGCGCCAGTAGGCGCGGGCGATGAGGTCCGAGGAGGCCTTGGTCGCCGCGTACGGGGAGTTGGGCAGCAGCGGGTGGTCCTCGGTCCAGGAGCCTTCGGCGATGGTGCCGTACACCTCGTCGGTGGAGACGTGGACGACGCGGGCGACGCCGGTGGCCACGCAGGCCTCCAGGAGGGTCTGGGTGCCGCCGACGTTGGTGCGGACGAATTCGGCGGCGGCGGCCAGGGAGCGGTCGACGTGGGATTCCGCGGCGAAGTGGACGACGGCGTCGTGG
>NZ_JAPSIW010000982.1 GCF_031178505.1 Streptomyces sp.
TCGGCCCCTACACCCCCGCGCAGATCGCCGTCCTCGTCGGCGGCGGGTTCCTCCTCATCAAGACCATCAGCTGGTGGTCGTGGATGGGCCCGGTCCCCGTGGTCGCCTGGGTGCTGGCCGTGTGGGCTGTGCGCCGGCCCAAGGTGAAGGGGCGCGCGCCGCTGCAGGCGGCGCTGGGCTGGCTGCTTCTCGCCTGGCAGCCTCAGGGCGGTCGCACCGGCGGAAGGGCCGCCCGCGACCGCGCCGCCCGCCCCCTGCTGGGCGGCTTCACCCTCGAAGGCGATCATCCGACCGTTCCTGCGGCGGTGCAGCGCGTCGCCCAGGAGCCGGATGACGTCCAGGCCCGGGCGGGCCGCCGGGTGCCAGTGTCGCGGTCCCAGCAGCAGGCACGGCCGGCGCCGGTGTCGGGTGTGCAGCAGTTGCTCGCGCTCGCCGGACAGGGCGGGGGTGTGCGGTGAGGGTTCCGATCCGTCACATCGCCGGTCATCTGGTCTGGTCGACGCAGGGCAGCGTGTGGGCCGTCTACCGCCTGCACCCCGGCCCCGACGCGAAGGGCCAGCGGGCGGAGACCGTGCAGGGCACCTACGTGCCCGCCGCGGTCCGTGACGAGCAGCTGGCCAAGGTCACGCATCTGGTGCGCTCGCTGTCCGGGGCGCCGCGCCTGTTCGGGCTGTGCGCGCAGGCCGATCCCGGCGAGATCGCCCTGAAGATGATCGAGGGGATCGAGCCCGCCGAGCAGACGCCGGGTGATGGCCCGCATCCGTGGGTGGAGAACGTCGAAGCCACTCTGGATCTGCTGGAGGGCCAGGAGATGCACCGCCGGACGCTGTGGCTGGCGGTGCCCCTGCAGAACGAAGCCGCGGGCGGGCAGGTGGCCGCGGCGCTGGGGGCGATGTGGGCAGACGTCGCCCCCGCACTCGGGATGCGGGCCGCGCCTGTGGCCCGCCGTGAGGTGAGCGCGTTTCGCGAGCAGGCGTCCCGGGTGGAGGCCGCGCTCGCCGGGGGTATCGCGTTCCGTCCGGCCCGTCCGGCGGAGATCGTGTGGATGGTCCAGCACGCCCTGCACCGCGGCCTGGCGGAACCGCTGCTGACCGAAGCCGAGACCAGCACCCTGTACGGCGGACAGGTCCAGGGCGGGGTGCTGCGCTCCCCCAGCTACGCCGACCTGGGTCAGGCGCGCCTGCAGGAGGGCGGCATCGACCCCGCCCTGGACGACGCCGACGAGCTGAAGGGGCCGGGCCGGATCACGCGGTCGGGCCGCACCGCCTGGTGGCGGCTGCAGGCCGGGTCACCCCTGCGCAGGCGGTGGCTCCAGGTCGAGACGGACAGCGGGGTCGGCTACCAGGCGCAGCTCGTCTTGGCCGAGTGTCCGCCGGCGGTCGGTGCGGAGGCGGCGGATCTGTTCGCGCAGCTGGAGATGCTCGACTTCCCCGTCGACTACACCGTCGATCTGACGCTGGTGCCGGCGGAGAAGGCCCGGGACCAGGTGCGGCGTAAGAAGAACGAGCTGATCGACCAGGCCGACCAGTACGACGCCCGCCCCACCGGCATGCCCGCCTCCCTGACCGACGCCGCCCGCGACCTGGGCGAGCTGGACGCCCGCCTGTCGCGCACGTCGGTGGAGGTGGAGGTGCAGTCGGTGACGGTGCTGACGGTGTGGGGGCCGACCGCCGCCGTCTGCGACGCCCGGGCCCGGGCGCTGGCCGCGCTGCTCTCCGGCGCCGACTACCGGGCCGTGCGCCCCGCCGGACTGCAGGAGGCCCTGTTCACCCTGGGACTGCCCGGGACCGCGCGGCCGGGCGTGCTGCGGGAGTTCACCCAGCACCAGGTTTCCGAGGACTGGGCCCTGTCCGGCGCCTTCACCACCGCGGAGGTGGGCGACCCGAACGGGATGTTCCTGGGCCTGGACCTGGACTGCGGCACCACCCGCCCCGTGATGATCAACGTCGCGGACGCCCCGAAGCAGGACGCGTCGGCGTCGATGGGCATCGTCGGGGACCTCGGCGC
>NZ_JAPSIW010000983.1 GCF_031178505.1 Streptomyces sp.
TCGCCGTCGTACAGCCCGCCGAACCGGCCGGGACGCGCCCCGTACGGCAGCCGGAAGCTCCGGACACCGCACCGGCCGGGACCCCGGCCGCCGCGTCGCCGGGCGTGCCGTCCCCCGTACCGCCGGGCGCGCCGTCCCCCGTACCGACCGAAGCACAGGAGGACCCGTCAGCATGAGCACCGACATCGAGCCCGCCGAGCACACCGCGCTCCGCGCCGCCGTCTCCGCCCTCGGCCACCGCCACGGCCCCGGCTTCGACCGGGCCACCCTGTGGGCGGAGGCCGGGAAGCTCGGCTACCTCGGGGTGAACCTGCCCGAGGAGTACGGGGGCGGGGGCGGCGGCATCGGCGAACTGTCCATCGTCCTGGAGGAGGCGGGCGCCGCCGGGGCCCCGCTGCTCATGATGGTCGTCTCGCCCGCCATCTGCGGCACGGTCATCGCCCGCTTCGGCACGGACGCGCAGAAACGCGCGTGGCTGCCGGGCCTGGCCGACGGCACCCGCACCATGGCCTTCGGCATCACCGAGCCCGACGCCGGATCCAACGCGCACCGCATCACCACCACCGCCACCCGCACCGAGGACGGCTGGGCCCTGAACGGCCGGAAGGTCTTCGTCTCGGGCGTGGACATCGCGGACGCGACGCTGATCGTCGGCCGTACCTCCGACGCCCGCACCGGCAGCCTCAAGGCCTGCCTGTTCATCGTCCCGAGGGACACGCCCGGCTTCGGCCGCCGGCACATCGAGATGGAACTCGACGCCCACGAGAAGCAGTTCGAACTCACCCTGGACGACGTGCGCCTGCCGGCCGACGCGCTCGTCGGCGACGAGGACGCGGGCCTGCTCCAGCTGTTCGCCGGGCTCAACCCGGAGCGGATCATGACGGCCGCGTTCGCGATCGGCATGGGCCGGTACGCCCTCGGCCGGGCCGTGGCGTACGCGAAGGAACGGCAGGTGTGGAAGGCGCCCATCGGCTCCCACCAGGCCATCGCCCACCCGCTCGCCCAGGCCCACATCGACCTCGAACTCGCCCGCCTGATGATGCGGAAGGCCGCGCGGCTGTACGACGCGGGCGACGACACGGGCGCGGGCGAGGCCGCCAACATGGCGAAGTACGCGGCGGCGGAGGCGTGCGTGAAGGCGGTCGACACGGCCGTCCACACGCTCGGCGGCAACGGCCTGACCAAGGAGTTCGGCCTCGCCCGGCTGATCACGGCGGCCCGGGTGGCCCGGATCGCGCCGGTCAGCCGGGAGATGATCCTGAACTACGTCTCCGTCCACTCCCTGGGCCTGCCCAAGTCGTACTGAACCGGCGGTTCGAGCCGTGGTCCCACCCGTGTCGCCCGCAGCGACCTCCGGAAGGCCGTGCGCGCCTTCCTGGCGCTGCCGGGCGGTCCGGCGGCGGCCCGGCGGTGCCGCTCCACCGGCCGGTCCGCTGGACGGCGACGGCGCAGGCGGCCCTGGACCGCCGTCTCACCCGCCGATTTCGGTAAACCGGCCCCCGCTTGTGGAGGACCTGTGTACGCTCCCGCGACACCCCCTAGCGGCCTGATCCCTCCGGGAGCACCCACGTGTACCAGCACAACACGCCGTACCCCCCTCCTCCGCCCTGGGCTCCGCCCCGCCGCTGGTGGCAGCACCCCGCTCTGGTCATCGTCCTGCTGGTGGTCTTCCCGCCGGCCGGTATCGCCCTGGCGTGGCTGAGCCGCTGGACCACCCGGACCAAGATCGTGGCCACGGTCCTCTCGGCCCTGTGGTTCCTCCTCGCCCTGCTCATGGACGACCCCGAGCAGCGGAAGACGGACGATCCGAAGCCCGTCTCGACGGCCACGGCACCCGCCACCACGGAGCCCCCGGGCCCCAGCCCCACCCCGACCCCCGCTCCGACGGCCGCGTCCTCGTCGGCCGCGCCGTCGACGGAGCCGGTTCCCGAACCGACGACGGAGGCGACGACCGAGGCGCCCGAGCCCACCGCCGCCCCGACGACCGAGGCGCCCGAACCGACGTG
>NZ_JAPSIW010000984.1 GCF_031178505.1 Streptomyces sp.
CTGCTGCGGCTCGGCGTGGAGCTGCTCGACGTGCCGATCGACCACGAGACGATCCTCGCCTCCCGCACCGTGCTCCTGGAGCACGCGCGGGCCGCCGCCCAGGAGCTGGCCCGCCTCTTCCAGGAGCAGGTGTGGAACCCGTACCGGGAGAGCGGCGAGGACCCGGACCACCTGACCGCGATGAAGTCGCTCTCGGCGCACATGCAGCCGATGGTGATCCAGGCCCTCGTCACCGCCTTCCAGCGCTCACTCAGCGAGGAGCTGAGGACGGCGTTCAGGAGTCGGTGAAGACCTCGCCCCGCTCGGCCTTCCGCACCAGCAGCGCGGGCGGGGTGAACCGCTCGCCGTAGGTCGCGGCCAGCTCGCGCGCCCGCTCCGCGAAGCCCGCGACACCCCCCTCGTAACCGTTGATGTACTGGAGCGCTCCGCCGGTCCAGGCGGGGAAGCCGATGCCCATGACGGAGCCGATGTTGGCGTCGGCGACCGAGGTCAGGACACCCTCCTCCAGGAGCCGGACGGTGTCCAGCGCCTCGGCGAACAGCATCCGCTCCTGCATGTCGCGGAACGGGATCTCGTACCCCGGCTTGGTGAAGTGCTCGCGCAGGCCCGGCCACAGGCGGCCCCGCCTGCCGTCCTCCCCGTACTCGTAGAACCCGGCGCCTCCGCTGCGGCCCGGGCGGCCGAACTCGTCGACCATGCGGTCGATGACGGCCTCGCCCGGGTGGGTGGTCCAGGTGCCGCCCGCCTCCTCGACGGCCTTCCTGGTCTCGTTGCGGATCTTGCGCGGCAGGGTGAGGGTCAGCTCGTCCATGAGGGAGAGGACCTTCGCCGGGTAGCCGGCCTGGGCGGCGGCCTGCTCGACGGAGGCGGGCTCGATGCCCTCGCCGACCATGGCCACGCCCTCGTTGATGAAGTGGCCGATGACGCGGGAGGTGAAGAAGCCGCGCGAGTCGTTGACGACGATCGGGGTCTTGTTGATCTGCCGGACCAGGTCGAAGGCGCGGGCGAGGGCCTCGTCGCCGGTCCGCTCGCCCTTGATGATCTCGACCAGCGGCATCTTGTCGACCGGCGAGAAGAAGTGCAGGCCGATGAAGTCGGCCTGGCGCTCCACGCCCTCGGCGAGGACGGTGATCGGCAGGGTGGAGGTGTTGGAGCACAGCAGCGCGTCGGGGGCGACGATCTCCTGGATCTCCTGGAAGACCTTGTGCTTGAGGGCGGTGTCCTCGAAGACGGCCTCGATGACGGCGTCGCAGCCGGCGAGGTCGGCGGCCTCGGCGGTGGGCGTGATGCGGGCGAGGAGGGCGTCGGCCTTCTCCTGGGTGGTGCGGCCCCGGGAGACGGCCTTGGCGCAGAGCTTCTCGGAGTACGCCTTGCCCTTGGCCGCGGACTCGGCGGAGACGTCCTTGAGGACGACCTCGATGCCGGCGCGGGCGCAGGAGTACGCGATGCCGGCGCCCATCATGCCCGCGCCGAGGACGGCGACCTTGCGGACCTGGCGCCTCCCGACGTCCTTGGGGCGGCCGGCGCCGGAGTTCACGGCCTGGAGGTCGAAGAAGAACGCCTGGATCATGTTCTTCGCGGTCTGTCCTGTGACCAGCTCGGTGAAGTACCGGGACTCGATGACCTGCGCGGTCTCGAAGTCGACCTGGGAGCCCTCGACGGCGGCGGCCATGATGTTGCGCGGGGCCGGGTAGGGGGCGCCGTTCAGCTGCTTGCGCAGGTTGGCCGGGAAGGCCGGCAGGTTGGCCGCGAACTTCGGGTTGGACGGGGTGCCGCCGGGGATCTTGTAGCCGGGGACGTCCCAGGGCTGGCGGGACTCCGGATGGGCGTCGATGAAGGCGATGGCCTTGTCCATCATCTCCTCGTGGGTCGCGGCCAGCTCGTGCACGAGTCCGTTGTCGAGTGCGCGCCTCGGGTTGTACTGGGTGCCCTGGAGCAGCACCTTGAGGAGGGCGTCGGTGATGCCCATGAGGCGTACGGTGCGGGCGACGCCGCCACCGCCGGG
>NZ_JAPSIW010000271.1 GCF_031178505.1 Streptomyces sp.
CCCGCAGGTCCCCGATGACCAGGGGGAGCCCGGCCTCGGCGGCGATGGCGGCCCCCTCGCCCATGGCCAGCACGAACGGCGGGACCCGCAGCCCCTCCGCCGGCCGCGCGTGCACCCCCGGATGGGCCGTCTGCCCGCCGGTGAACCAGCCGAGGAGCTCGGCCAGCTGCTCACCGAACCGCCCGGCCTCCTCCTTGTCGTGCCCGAGCGCCCGCCGCACACCGTCGGTGAAGCCCAGCGAGCGCCCCACCCCCATGTCGATCCGCCCGGGGAAGAGGGACTCCAGGACCCCGAACTGCTCGGCCACCACGAACGGCCGGTGGTTGGGCAGCATCACCCCGCCCGTGCCCACCCGCACCGTCGACGTGGCCGCCGCCACGGCGGCGGCGAGCACCGTCGGCGCCGAACCGGCCACCCCGGGCACGCCGTGGTGCTCCGACACCCAGAAGCGGTGGTAGCCGAGGGCCTCCACCTCCTGGGCCAGCCGGACGGTCTCGCGCAGCGCCCGCCCCGGCTCCTCGCCCTCCCGGACACGGGAGCGGTCGAGGACCGAGAGACGGACGGCGCCGGGGAGGTCACTCGCGAAGCTGCTCACACCATGCTTCAACGCCGGGAGCGGGCCGGGATTCCCGGGGCGGCCGCGCCGTGCGGCGGCACGGCCCGTGGCAGGCTGGGACGGTGACACGCGACCCGCGGCCGCTGGCCGTCTTCGACCTCGACAACACCCTCGCCGCGACCGCCCACCGCCAGCACTTCCTGGAGCGGCGGCCCCGCGACTGGGACGCCTTCTTCGCGGCGGCGCCCGACGATCCGCCGCTCGACGAGGGGGTGGACCTCTGCCTCCGTACGGCTCAGGAGTGCGAGATCGTCTACCTCACCGGGCGGCCGGAGCGCTGCCGCCGCGACACCGAGCGGTGGCTCGCCGGGCACGGCCTGCCGGAGGGCGCGATCCACATGCGGCGCAACCGTGACTTCAGGCCCGCCCGGGTGACCAAGGTCGAGCTGCTGCGCGGGTTCGCGGAGGGCAGGGAGGTGCGGATGCTGGTGGACGACGACGACCTGGTCTGCGACGCGGCCGAGGCGGCGGGCTTCACCGTCGTGCGCGCCCGCTGGGCGACCCCGTCCGTGGAGCTGAAGGACGCGCAGGAGCGGGAGGGCAGGACCTGAGGGGGGCCGTACGGGCCGTGTGACGACCCGCGCGGGCCGGGGCGGCGTACGGACGGAGGGCGTGTCGGCCCGTACGCGGGGCCCCGGCCGCCGTCAGTCCCGGGCGCGGCGGCGTACGCGCGTCACTCGCCCTCCTCCAGGCGGAAGCCGACCTTCAGACCGACCTGGAAGTGCTCGACCGAGCCGTCGACCAGATGGCCGCGGATCTGCGTGACCTCGAACCAGTCGAGACCGCGCAGGGTCTGCGCGGCCCGCTCGATCCCGTTGCGGATGGCGTGGTCCAGGCCCTCGGTGGAGGTGCCGACGATCTCGGTGACGCGGTAGGTGTGGTTCGACATGGGGGCCGGGCTCCTCTCGTGCGTTCCCTCCACCGTGCCCCAGGCCGGAGCGGCGCGCGACACGGCGGCTCCGGCCGGGCCGGCCTCCCGTCCACCTGCCCGCGCACGCCGGGGGAGGCCGGGCGAGAGCCGTCCGTACGGCTCCGCCCGGAGGCGGCCGACGCCCCGAGAGGTCCCTACCCGTCGGTAGGGACGCGGATCGTCCGGTACGGACCGGTCCAGGACTTGACCACCTCGTTGGTCCAGACCAGAATCCAGGCCACACACCCGCGCGAACACCGCGTTCGTCCCCCCACGTCGGGTCAGCCCCCATGCCGCACGTCCGCCCGTGCCGGCCCGCAGAAGGTGACCGCCGTGAAGAACCGCCCTCTCGCCTGCCCCCTGGCAGCCCTCACCGCACTCGCCCTCACCGGCTGCGGCATGCTGCCGGGCGGTGGGAGCCGGACCAGGACGGTCGACCTCTGGCTCATGCGGGACAGCGTGAGCGAGCAGTTCCTGACGAAGTTCACCGAGACGTACGAGGCCGAGCACGAGGGCGTCGACATCCGGGTCACCGTCCAGGACTGGACCGGCATCGGCAAGAAGGTCACCGAGGCCATCGAGGGGCCCGGCGGACCGGACGTCATCGAGGTCGGCAACACCCAGGTCGCCCGGTACGCGGACACCGGCCACCTCTTCGACCTGACACTGGAGTCGATCCGCGACCTCGGCCGGGAGGACTGGCTGCCCGGCCTCGCCGAGCCCGGCAGCATCGACGGCTCCCAGTACGGCATCCCCTGGTACGCGGCCAACCGCATCGTCATCTACCACAAGGGACTGTTCGAGAAGGCCGGCATCGACGCACCGCCCGCCACCCGCGCCGAGTGGCTCGCCGACACCCGCAAGCTCAACCGCGACGGCGTCCAGGGCATCTACCTCGCCGGACAGGACTGGTACACCCTCGCCGGCTTCGTCTGGGACGAGGGCGGCGAACTGGCCGTCGACAAGGGCGGGATGTGGACCGGCGCCCTCGACAGCCCGGCGGCCCGGCGCGGCATGGCGGTCTACAAGGAGCTCCAGTCCCTCGGGCGCGGCCCCAAGGACGCGGACGAGCAGAACCCGCCGCAGACCGGTGTCTTCGCCCGGGGAGACGTGGCCCAGATCATCGCGACGCCCAACAACGTGCCCGCCATCCTCAAGGCCAACCCGGCCCTGGAGAGCGAGCTCGGCTACTTCCCGATCCCCGGTGAGGAGCCCGGCAGGCCCTGCGCGGTCTTCACCGGCGGCTCCGACCTCGTCATCCCGGACAACGCGCCCGACAAGGGGCCGGCCCTGGAGGTCGTCAAGGCCCTCGCCGGCGAACGCTGGCAGACCGAACTCGCCCGCGCGATGGGCTACGTACCCAACAAGAAGTCCCTGGCCGGGGCCGTCTCCGGCCAGGAGGCGACCGCCGTGATGGCGCGCGCGGCGGCCCGGGGCCGCGCCACCCCCAACTCTCCCCAGTGGGCCGACGTCGAGGCCGACAACCCCATCAAGCCGTACATGACGGCCGTCCTCCGGGGCGAGGACCCGGTGGAGGCCGCGCGCGAGGCGTCCCGGGCCATCACGGAGACGCTCGCCGAATAGCATTCAGCGTTCGCACATCCGCGATCCTCCGGACGGTCATGTCGAATCCAGCCGGCCACGGAAGAAGTGGGAGTGCGGGACCGGCGCCGCTCGCGGCCCCGCACCGCACCCGCTTCCGTATCCGCACGCCGGAGGAGCCCGACATGCCCGTCCCGCCGTCAGCGCCGGCCGCCCCCACCCGGCCGGCCCCCCTTCCCGCCGTCCCCGCCCAGCCGCTCGCCGCTCCCGCCGGCCCGGACCGGTCCGTGACCGTGCCCGCCGTCCCCGTGCCGGCCGGAGCGCCGTTCCCCGCGCAGGCCGGGGCCGCCGGAGGCCGGACGGCGGAGCCGGCGCCCCGGTACGTCGTCGGACTCGCCACCCGGCAGGAGGACGTCCGCGCCGCCCAGCGGCTGCGGCACCTCGTCTTCGCAGGGGAGATGGGCGCCCGCCTCGACGGACCCGAACCGGGCCTCGACACCGACGCCTTCGACGCCTACTGCGACCACCTGCTCGTCCGGGTCGAGGACACCGGAGAGGTCGTCGGCACCTACCGGATCCTGCCGCCCGAGCGGGCCGCCGTGGCCGGACGCCTCTACTCCGAGACCGAGTTCGACCTCGGCAGGCTCGCGCCCGTCCGCCCCGACCTCGTGGAAGTCGGGCGCTCCTGCGTCCACCCCGCCCACCGCAACGGCGCCGTCATCGCCCTCATCTGGGCCGGCCTCGCCCGCTACATGACCCGCACCCGCCACAACTGGCTCGCCGGCTGCTGCTCGATCCCGCTCGCCGACGGGGGCGCGCTCGCCGCCGCCACCTGGGACGCCGTGAAGGAGAAGCACCTCGCCCCGGAGGAGTACTGGGTCACCCCGCGCAAACTGTGGAGCCCCGAGGGCGTCGCCCGGCCCGAGGGCCGCACCGAACTGCCCCCGCTGCTGCGCGGCTACCTCCGGCTCGGCGCGTGGGTCTGCGGCGCCCCCGCCCACGACCCCGACTTCGGCGTCGCCGACCTCTACGTCCTGCTGTCGCTGCGCCGGACCAACCCGCGCTACCTCCGCCACTTCCTCTCGCTCGCCCCGGCCCGGTGAGCGGGTCCCCGGCCCCCTCGCCGTGGCTCCCCACGGCGCCCTGCACCCCCGGTGACCGCTGCGCCGCCCACCCCTCGGACGGTACGGAGCCGGAGGGCCGCGTCCCCGTGGCGCGGGCCGTGCTCCGGCTCGCCGCGGGGATCGGCACCGTCCTGTTCGGCATCCTGCTCGCACCGGCGGCGGCCCCGCTCCCGGCGGACGCCCGGCACGCCCTCGTACGCCTCTGGGTCCGCGCGGTGCTCCGCGCCTTCGGCGTCCTGGTCCGTTTCCCCAAGGCGCCCGCCCGGGACGCCGGTCCGCTCCTCGTCGTCGCCAACCACGTCTCCTGGCTCGACGTCCCGCTCGTGGCCGCCGTCCTGCCCGGCCGCATGGTGGCCAAGCGGGAAGTCCGCGGCTGGCCCGTGCTCGGTACGCTCGCCGCGCTCGGCGGCACCCTCTTCATCGACCGGAACCGCCTGCGGAGCCTGCCCGGCACCGTACGGGCGATGACCGACGTCCTCGCCGGCGGCGGGCGGGTGGTCGTCTTCCCGGAGGGCTCGACCTGGTGCGGCCGGGCGGCGGGACGGTTCCGCCCCGCCGCGTTCCAGGCCGCCCTGGACGCCGGAACCGACGTCCAGCCCGTACGGCTCGACTACCGGCCCACGCACGCGGCGGCGTACGTCGGGGACGACCCGCTGGGCGCCTCGCTCTGGCGGATCGTGACCACCCGCCGGCTCACCGCCGACGTCCGCCTCCCCGACCCCCTGCCCGGCGGACGGTACCGGGACCGCCGGGCCCTGGCCGCCGCCGCTCAGCGCGCCGTGGCCAGCGACAGCGCGAACCTGCCCTTCTCGTCCGTCCACCAGCGGGCCAGTTCGAGTCCGGCCGCGGCCAGTTCGTCCCTGACCCCCTCCTGACGGAACTTCGCGGACACCTCCGTCCGCACCTCCTCACCCTCCTCGAACGGCACGACCAGGTCCAGGTCCCGGATCTTCACGGCCAGCGCGTGCCGGGCGCGCAGCCGCATCTCGATCCACTCCCGCTCCGGGTCCCACACCGCCACGTGCGCGAAGTCGGCGGGATCCGCGTCCCCGCCCAGCTCACGGTCGATGACCGCCAGCACGTTCTTGTTGAACGCCGCCGTCACCCCGGCCGCGTCGTCGTACGCGGCCACCAGCGTCGCCTCGTCCTTCACCAGGTCCGTGCCGAGCAGCAGCGCGTCACCGGGCGTCAGCATCGCCCGGACCGAGCGGAGGAAGGTCCGCCGCTCGGCGGGGAGCAGATTGCCGATCGTGCCGCCGAGGAACGCCACGAGCCGGGGCCCCTCGGTGCCCGGCAGGGCGAGACCCCGGGTGAAGTCCGCGACCAGCGCGTGCACCCGGAGTCCGGGACGCTCGGCCAGGAGCGCCTCGGCCGCTCCGGTCAGCGCCGACTCGCTCACGTCCACCGGCACGTACGCGTCGAGCCCGGGCAGCAGCGCGTCGATCAGGAAACGGGTCTTCTCCGAGGAGCCCGAACCGAGCTCCACCAGGGTCCGCGCCCCCGTCGCGGCGGCGATCTCCGGCGCCCGGGCGGCGAGGATCTCCCGCTCCGCCCGCGTCGGGTAGTACTCCGGGAGCCGGGTGATCTCCTCGAACAGCTCGCTGCCCCGGGCGTCGTAGAACCACTTGGGCGGCAGCTCCTTCGGCGTGCGGGTCAGCCCGTGCAGGACGTCCGCGCGGAGATCGGCGCTCGCGGCGTCGGGGGCGAGGGTACGGGTCAGCTGGAACGGGCTCACGCGGACGGCTCCTTGAGCGGGGTGAGGACGACGTCGGTACGGGTCGCGGTGACGAGGGTCCGGTCGGGCACCTCGCGCCACCGCGGGTCGTCGTCGTACGGTTCGGAGGCCACGGCCACCCGGCCGGGGCCCGTCAGATACCAGAGGCTGTTCCGCCAGGCCGTCGCCGCGATCGCGGAACCGTCGGTCAGGAGCAGGTTCAGCCGGGCGTCGGGTGCCGCCCCGGCCACCTCGCGCACGGTGTCGGCCAGGGCGTCCCCCGGCGCGTCGCCGGCCCGCAGCCGGTGCAGCACCAGCGCCCACAGCAGTGCCGAGTCGGTCCGCGCCTCCAGGGCGAGCAGCTCCCCGGCCGGCAGTGTCGCCGCGAGCCCGGTCAGCGCCCCCGGCCAGCCCGGCACGGCACCGTTGTGGCTGAACAGCCACGGGCCCGAGGCGAACGGCGCCGCCGCCGCCTCCCCGTCCGCGCCCGGCAGCGTGGCCCCCCGCACGGCGCCGAGCAGCGCCCCGCTCCGTACCACCCGGCCCAGGTCGGCGAAGGACAGGTCGCCCCAGATGGGCCCGGTCCGCCGGTACCGGGCGGGGACCGGGTCCCCGTCCGCGTACCAGCCCACGCCGAAACCGTCCGCGTTCACCACGCCGCTGCTCTGCGTCCGTGGCGCCCACGCCTGCCGCAGCAGACCGTGCTCCGGAAGCAGCAGCAGCTCGCCCAGCGCCACCGGCGGCCCCACGTAGGCGAGATGACGGCACATCAGTCCAGCTCCGCGGAGCGCGCGGTACGGAAGCCGGAGAAGATCTGGCGCCGCACCGGCAGGTCCCAGTTGCGGAAGGTGCCCCGGCACGCCACCGCGTCCACCGCGAACGAGCCGCCCCTCAGCACCTTGTGGCCGGGGCCGAAGAACACCTCCGAGTACTCCTTGTACGGGAAGGCGCGGAAGCCCGGGTACGGCAGGAAGTCGCTGGCCGTCCACTCCCACACGTCGCCGATGAGCTGCCGCACGCCCAGGGCCGAGGCGCCCTCCGGGTAGCTTCCGGCGGGAGCCGGCCGCAGGTGCCGCTGTCCCAGGTTCGCGTGCCGCGGCCCCGGGTCCGAGTCGCCCCACGGGTAGCGGCGCGAACGCCCGGACACCGGGTCGTGCCGGGCGGCCTTCTCCCACTCCGCCTCGGTCGGCAGCCTTCGGCCCGCCCATCGCGCGTACGCGTCCGCCTCGTACCAGCTCACGTGCAGCACCGGCTCCTCCTCGGGCACCGGCTCCGTCACCCCGAACCGGCGGCGCAGCCACTGCCCGCCCTCCCGGTGCCAGAACAGCGGCGCCCCGATCCCGTGCTTCCGGATCTGCTCCCAGCCCTCCGGATGCCACCAGCGCGGGTCCGTGTACCCGCCGTCGGCGATGAAGGCCTGATAGGCGCCGTTGGTGACGGGCACGGTGTCGATGTGGAAAGCCGGCACGACCCGGTGGTGCGCCGGACGCTCGTTGTCCAGCGCCCACGGCTCGTCCGAGGTGCCCATGGTGAACGGCCCGCCCGGTACGAGCACCTCGGCCGGGAGCGCCCCCGTCCGGCTGTCCGGCGGCTCGGGAGCCGTCAGCGCGGCCGGTCCCTTACGCAGCTGATGGGTGATCAGCATCGTCTCGTCGTGCTGCTGTTCATGCTGCGCGACCATGCCGAAGGCGAACCCGTCCGCCAGCAGGGGCCGCCCTTCCAGCGCCGTCGCCTCCAGGACGTCCAGCACCCGCGTCCGCACGTCGGCGGCGTAGGCGCGGGCCTCGCGCGGCGGCAGCAGCGGCAGCGACGGCCGGGTCGCCCGCGGATGCTCGAAGGCGTCGTACAGCGAGTCGATCTCGGGCCGCAGCGCCTCCCGCCCGGCGACCGCCCGCCACAGCCACTGCTCCTCCTGGTTGCCGATGTGCGCCAGATCCCACACGAGCGGCGACATCAAGGGGGAGTGCTGGGCGGTGAGTTCGCCGTCCTCCACGCAGGAGGTCAGCAGCGCGGTCCGCTCCCGCGCCGCCGTGAGGGCGTCCACGGCCCGCCGCCGCAGGGCCTCGGGACCGGCGCCCGCCGCCGCGAACGGGGCTCCGCCGCCGCGACCGGTCCCTGTCCCCGCATCGGCCCCGGCATCGGTGTCGGTGTCGATCTCGGTCATGACGTCACCACCTGGAGTTCGTCGGCCGGGCAGCTCCCCGGGATCACATACCGTTCGTGGAAGGCGGCCACCGCACGGCACACCTCCTCGCTCGCCCCGATCCGGGG
>NZ_JAPSIW010000985.1 GCF_031178505.1 Streptomyces sp.
CCGGGCCGTCCCCGGACGGGCCGCCGGTGCCGGTCAGCTCATGCGCAGCGCCAGGAAGAAGTCGAGCTTGTCCTCCAGGCGCGACAGGTCGCGCCCGGTGAGCTGCTCGATGCGGCCCACCCGGTACCGCAGCGTGTTCACGTGCAGGTGCAGCCGGGTCGCGCAGCGCGTCCAGGAGCCGTCGCAGTCCAGGAAGGCCTCCAGGGTCGGGATGAGCTCCGCCCGGTGGCGCCGGTCGTAGTCGCGCAGCGGGTCCAGGAGGCGGGCCGTGAACGCGCGGCGCACGTCGTCCGGGACGAACGGCAGCAGCAGCACGTGGGAGGCCAGCTCGTGGTGCCCGGCGGCGCAGACCCGGCCCGGGCGGGCGGCGGCGACCCGGCGGGCGTGCCGCGCCTCCTCCAGGGCTCCGCGCAGGCCCTCGGCCGAGTGGACGGCCGCGCTGACACCCAGGGTGAGGCGCCCGTCGTCGGCCAGGCCGGCCGAGAGCGGGGCCCGTACGGCCGCGAGGAGGGCGTCCGCGTGCAGTCCGGGCACCGCCGCCGGGCCCTCGTCCTCGCTCTCCGGCAGCGGCGCGACCGCCAGCGGCACGAGCGCGATGGCCTCGTCGCCGCTGTGCGCGACGGCGATCCGGTCGGCCGACTCGGGGCCGACGGCCGCCGGGTCGACCAGGATCTCCTCCAGGAGGGCCTGGGCGACCGGGCCGCCGTCGAGGGCCGTGCCCTGCCCCGCGTCCTGCTCCCAGTCGACCCGGGCCACGACCACCTGCCACTGCGGCGCGGTGCCGATGCCCGGCAGCAGCACGGGGGCGGCGACCCGCAGCCGGGCCGCGATCTCGGCGGGCGCGGCGCCCGTCTGCACCAGCTCCAGCACCTCCTGCGCGAGCCGGCGCCGCACCGTACGGGCCGCGTCGCGCCGGTCCCGCTCGACGGCGATCAGCTGCGTCACGCCCTGGAGCAGGTCCAGGCGGGCGGCGGGCCAGTCCCCGGCGTCGGCCTCGACGGCGAGGAGCCAGTCCGACAGGACCGTCTCGCGCACGTCCCGGGAGGCGGGCGGGGCACCACGACCGGTGTTCCGGACCGGGAAGAGCGAGTACGTGGTGCCGCCGGTGGTCACCCGGTGGGGGCCGCGCCGGCCCGTCCGGGTGGCGGCCAGGTGCTCCCCGGCCAGGGTGGCGGCGAGGGCCGGGTCCAGGGGGTCGCCCGCGCCGGCGATCCGGCGGCCGGTGGGGGAGAGGACCCAGGCGCGCAGGTCCAGGTCGGAACCGAGCAGGTCCAGGACGACCTCGGGGCCGCCGCCGGCCGGGCCCGAGGTCATCAGCCGCCTGTGGCGGTCGACGACGGCGGCGAGGTCACCCGCCCGCTCGCCGGAGACCTGTCGAACAACGTGCTCGGTGATCGTCGCGAACGCAACGGACTCGTTCACCGCGAACAGCGGGAGCCGGTGGCGCAAACATGCCTGCACCAGATCGTCCGGAATGTCGCCGAGTTCCGCCTCGCCCGCGGCGAGCGCCGCCACGCCGGCCGAGGCCAGGATGCGTACGAAGGGCTCGGCGTCGGCCGGCTCACGGAGCCACGCGAGACCCGTCAGCACCAGCTCGCCACCGGAGAGGTACCTGCTCGGGTCCTTGAGGTCCGTCGTCATCACGCCGCGCACGGTGCGGTCCAGCTCGTCCTCGCCGCCGAGCAGGCGCAGCCCGAGCGCGCACTGCTGGAGAACGACGCGCTCGGGCTGCGCCTGCTCGGCGGCGAGGACGAGCTGGACCGCACCGTGCGCGTCGTTCTCCAGCAGTGCGCGCAGCCGCATCGTGTCGCCGCCGTTCCTTCTCGTCTGTGGTGTGTCTGTCGCGTTGTCGACGGTGCAGTGGTGCCACCGTTTCCAGGGGAAAACGGAGAGGTTTCTGTTCTCCGTCTTTCGTTCGAATCTACAAGACGACGACGGGCCCCAGCCAACTCCTTCATGTTTTTGGTGGCTACACCGGGGCGGACGGGGCTTGTGTACTAGG
>NZ_JAPSIW010000272.1 GCF_031178505.1 Streptomyces sp.
GGTCAGCTCCGGCAGCCAAAAGAATGCGCACCACGTTGGGATGGTTGTTCCATACGGCCAGATCGAGGGCGGTACGGCCTCTGCCGTTCTCGCGCAGCTCGGGGGGAGCGCCCGCTGATAGCACTGCGGCAACCTGCTGATCGTCTCCGGACGCAGCAGCCTGACTCAGCAACCGGGCCATGTCATGCGCTTCCATAGAAGCTCCCTTGCTTCGATCGGCCCACGTTCATAAAGGTAGGAGGCGTGGGCGAGTTGGGTATGAGGAGCGTCCGCGGTGATCACCGCGCTGGTCAGGTCGAGGCCGTCCAGGAGTGGGATGAAGGTCGGGATTTCGTTGCTCCTGCCGGCGATCTGTCGTTGGGCGAGGACCTGTCCCGTCGTGGGTCATGGCGGCGATCAGGGCAGTGGCCGGCTTTCTCGTGATGCGGGAGCCTCGCGGTGTCGTGCCCTCGACGGCGACGACCTGTCGTCCCGGGGCCGGGGCCTTGCGGTCCTGGAGGAAAGCGCCGACGGCGCGGTCGAGGGCGTCGCCGTCCGCGGCGGCCAGGGCGGGACGGATGGTCGTGGCATGGGGCGGGCGGATCAGGCCGGTCAGCGGATGAGGGCGGGAACCGAGCAGGGCCAGTCGGTGACCCACTCGCCGATCGCCGTGATCGAGGCGGCGCTGGCCAAAACGGCGGAGGCCGCAGCGGTGAGCAGGGCCGTCCAAGGGTGGCGGATGCCGCGACGGGCCCGCGGGTCAGGCACCGTTGCCATGTAACTCGCAGGCCAATGGCTGCCTGCAGCGGGGCTGGACCGGAGGCGGCTCCCAGTTGCTGGAGGCATGACGGCAGGCAGGAAGACGGGTGCGCAGGCATGGACTGGCTTGGTGCTCATACGGACTCGACACCCGTGTGATGACCAGCGGCCATGCCTGTATCGCGTCCAGACTCACCCATCGACTGGAGTCGACGAACCGGCACTTCGGTGCCCCGCGAGATGAACCCGCCCACCTCGCCATTTCCCAGAGACCGTGGTGCAGGGTCGACCCGGCAGAGCCGCCCCTCCCTCAGTCGTCGTCCGGAGACAGCCAGCCGATGTGCCGCAGCACGGGCACGATCCGGAAGCGGACGAAGGCGACCACCGGTGTCTCGTCATCCGCGGCGGGGAAGAACAAGGCGTGCTGAAGGGGCTTCTTGTTCTGTGGGTCGTCCAGGTTCACCGGAGGCAGATCGGGTCGGTCGAACGCGCTATCCAGCCTGACCCCCTCTCGGGCGGTCAGCTCTCTGAGATGGCGCAGCCCCACTTGGTCCGAGATCTTCGCTGTCGTCAGTGACTTCCTGATCCGTGGCCTGTCATGCGCGTCGACGTACGTGGGGAACACCATGACGCGCAGTTCCCCCGGCTTCGCGCTGTCGGAGATGCCCGAGCGCAGCCTGTTGTGCAGATTCGAGAGGGCGGCGGGCATCTCCGGGACAACCGTGGGTTTGTAGAGCACCAGATCCCGCTCTCCGTTCACCCAGTGGTTGTCGTGCACCGTCAGCGTGGGCTGCCCGGAGAGCCGTAGCTCCCACTCGGTGGCGCTCGCTCGGGACATCACGCCGGAGCACGTCGTGCCCGTCTTGTCTCTGCGTGTTCCGTCGTTGCGAACCAGTACAAGGTCGTTCAGCAGCTGCATGATTCATCTCCCCCGTTTTTTCGACATGCCCAACCGTGTTCAGTCCCGCCGCGCCAGATCCAGCGCTGCCACGCCCACGAACCAGTCCAGCACCTCGCAGATTCCCTCACCGTGCTCCGCGAAGACATTGACCGGGAAGGAAGGACGCAGCTCCAACTTCGCCTCGGGCAGGTCGATGCCGTCGATCTTGTTCAGACGGTTCAGCAGCTCCCGGCGCTGTTCCGTGTCGTCGAAGGGGGTGCGGGACTTCAGGTACTGGAAAACCACCTCGACCGTGCCGCTCACCGGGTAGATGCCGACCGGCCAGAGCAGGTGGGGGCCACGACTGGTCCCGGCATCCAGCATCGGGAAGCAACTGGTCTCCTCGTGCCGGCCGTAGTTGACGTGACCACCCTGCCGGCGCCAGAAGTCGAGGGCCGCCATCACGCCCGGGTACGCCTCCGGCCAGTGCTCCCGCAACTGCGATCGGAAGCGCTCGGCCGCCGCTGAGTCCTCGCCCTCGGGCAGAGGGTCGTACGACACCTGCTGTGCGACATCCTTGCCCAGCAGGGTAGCCAGCTCCGCGGCGGTCAGGCGTTGCGAGCGATGTGCCCGGCCCCAGGAGTCGAAGCGCACTCCTTCACTCGTCAGCAGGTCCTGCGGTGGTGGCCGGTCGTCGCCGTCCGCCCAGCGGAAGGCAGGCGAGATCTTGCCCTCCGCGGTGAGTACCCGGTACGCGCCGATCACCGTCGGGTTGGCGCCGAGGTAGGCGCCCACGGCCACCGGGTGGCTGCCGATCAGCTCGGCGACATCGCCGTACGTGGTCCACGTCCCGCTCGGCATCGCCACGAGCGCGGCGCGCAGCTCGGCCCAGCCCGGGGACTCCTCACCGGCCGGCTTGACCCCGCCGATGGGGCCCGGCCACAGCGCGATCGCGCGCTCGGCCAGACGGTCGGCGCGCTCCAGGATCTCCGCCTTGCCCCAGCGCTGTGCCGAGGAGATCTCGAGGTTCATGCGCAGGGCACTGGAGTCGAGGATCTGCTGCTTGCGCTCGAAGGGGTGATTGGACAGTTTGGCGTTGTCACCGGTCAGCGTCAGGTTGCCCAGCGTGTGCACCAGCAGGTCGTGCAGTTCCTGCGGTGTCTGGTTCGGCTCCGTCTCCTCGGCGAGGAGGTCGAACCACGCCGGAGCGGGGCGCTGTGGCAGGACGTGCTCCACACTGAGGGACGCCTTGGCGAAGTCAACGGGCTCGGAGGGGCGGTGACTCTCCTCCAGGCGACGCAGGATGTAGCTCCGCTGCTGGGGACGGCCGCTCCAGTAGAAGGGCTTGGTGCGGATCGCCTCGCGGAGTTCCTCGTCACTGGGCCAGCGACGGCGCCGGCCGGAAAGGAACCGCCGTACCGCCTCGGCGGCGGGCCGGTCGGTCTCCAGCTCCTTCGGAGCCTCCATGAAGATCCGGTTGAGGCCGGTCGTCGGAGTCTGGCAGATCAGACGCCGCACCAGATAGGACTCGACGTAACCCAGCGCCTGCGCCGCGTCCTCAGGCGTCGTCCTGCCGTCAGCGACAAGGTCGAGCAGGTGCAGCGCGAGCGGATAGTGCGTCTGGCCGCCCCAGGAGGCAAGGCGCTCCAGGACTGAGCGAAGGGCGGGGGACTGCTCACGGGCGGGGTCGACGATGCGCAGGAATCTCCCGGCCCGCTCGGCCAACTGCTCGATCTCGCTCTGCAGCGCGCCCTCGTCGCCGGCCAGTGGCTGCAGCCGTCTCTGCTGCTCGCGGTAGATCTCGCTCTGCTTGGTCTTGTAGTGGCCGCGCACCACCAGGTCCAGCCAGACCAGCAGCTCGAGGTTCTTCGGACCGAGGCTCTGCTGCATGGGCAGCCACAGTTCCTGGTAGATCCGCTCGCCCCGCTTGGGCAGCAGCATGAACACGTAGTTGCGCAACAGGTCGCTCTGACTGAGCCCGACACCGGTGTTGTTGATGGACTCGAAGATCCGGTAGACGTTGTCACCGGACTCGGCGGTGATCTCCACGATGGACAGCAGATCCTTGAGGACCGTCTCGACAGTGGCGGTCCAGCGCTCGTCACCCGCCTCATGGCCCTCGGCGAGCGCACCGCGGAAGAACCGGTAGGCAGCACCGATGTTGTCGCCTCCGCCGGCGTCGGCGCGGGACTGGACACAGGCGGTGAACGCCTCACGGTCCGCCTGCGTGGGCAGCAACCGGTAGTGGTCCGCGCCCTCGTGGAACTCGTTGACCAGTATCTGGCGGTGTACCCGGTCCACACCGCGCGCGTCACCGGTCTCCTTCACATGGTCACGGAGTGCCGTGAAAGCCAGCATCAGCGTGGTCAGCCGCTGCTGTCCGTCCACCACCAGCCACCTCTGCACCCCGCCCGCCTGGATCTGGCCCGGTGCCAGCACCACCGAACCGAGGAAGTGCGGGGCCGGCGTCTCACCTGCCAGATGCTGCTCGACGAGTTCCCCGACGTCCTCCCACAGTCGCTGGAGCTGCTCCCTGCCCCAGCTGTACGTGCGCTGGTAGAGCGGTACCTGGAACTGCTTGTCCCCCTGGACCAGTTTGAGGAAGGTGATCTCCTGGGCGCGCATGCGCCTCCTTTCCTAGGAGCGGCCGTCCGCTGAATCTATGCCTCTTCAGGCAGTGTTGTCCGCCGAAGTCAGGGGCGAGCGGCTGGAGATGCGCGGCATCGTCTCGTTGGGGGAGCGGCGCAGCAGCTTGATGCTGCGGCCCTCGACCCAGGCGTTCCACGCCTTGAGGTAGTAGAGAAGGTGCTCGCGTGAGTCGTCGCGGCGCCGGTGTGCGTTGCCCAGGGCCAGGTTGAGCATGGTGTTGCGCAACGTGAGACGCGGGTCGCCCGGCTCCAGGCGCGCGCCGGTGACGACTCCCTCCTCCCATGCGGACTGGTCGACGTCGGGCCGGGCCTCGGTGGTGACGTACCAGCCGATCGTCGCCGCCGTGACGGTGATGCGGCACCCTCGGTTCAGCGCGATGCCGTGGTGCAAGGCATCGCGGATGCCGGGGTGCTTGGCGAGCAGATCCAGCAGTTGGTCGTTGCTGGTGACCGACGATCCGCCGCCCCACGCGGAGTTGGGGGCGTTCCGGTACAGGTGCAGTCCCCGCAGGGCGGCCGCCAGGTGGGTCGCGTTGGTCTCGCCCGCGAGGGCGAGCGCGTCGCGGCCGGTGCGCTTGCGGCCCGTGTCCATCACGGTGAACGCCGTGCGCGGCACCCCGTGTGCGACGGTCATCCGCACGGTGACGCCCGCCTTGACGACAGCCGCCAGGCGGTGCTGCCCGTCGATGAGAACACCGTCCTCGTCGAAGGCGATGCCCTGGTGGGTCAGTTGCCATTCGCCGCGCTGGATCTGGGCGGCAAGTTGCTGCACCGTGCTCTTGCTGAGCGGCCGGTTGTTGGTGTTGCGGGTGAGCCACTGTGCCGCCAACTGGGGCGAGATGTCGACCACTTGCATGTGCATGATGCGAGTGCCTTCCTCCGGGAGCGGCGTCACTAGATGCACGGTGACGCGGTGAGTATCGTGCCGCGTAAGTGTGAACTTAGTCAACGATATTCGCCGTCAGGCGCTGGATCATCGCGGTGACGTGCTCGACGACGAACTGGAGGGCACCCAGCGCGCGGGACGTAGGGTCTCCGCCACGTGGGCTTACGGCGTCCCGGCCGGCACCGCCCGCGATCTCGGCATCGAGGTCCGTTTCCGGCACGCGCACGACCAGGAGAGCGTCACCTTCACCACGGCCGAGGCCGCGCGCCGGCTGCCCTCACCACGAGCACCGGCACCGGCGCCGCGTCCTCGTCTGTGGACGGGGGTTCGGAGGCCGAGACCTTGGGCGACTTCGGGGGTACCGCCGACAGCGCGCTCGACGCCGTCCCCGCCCAGCCTTGGCGGCAGGTCACGCCGAAACCCTCGCCGCAGCCCTCCGCGGACGAGTTCGACGCCTCACGCGAGCGGCGGATCTTCCGCTTCCTCACCGAGGCGGAGGAGTCCAAGACCCGCCCCGTGCGCACGCTCGACGGGCGCGGCCGGCACCGTGTGGTTCGATGAACGGCCATGCGCTGATGTGGCAGCCCGCCGGACCGGAGATCTCGTACGAGGCGCCGCAGGGCAGGCGCGCTCGGTCCTCGTGCGGGCCATCCGGGTCTGAACACTCCGGCGACCGGCCCCGTCTCCCCGTACCGCCAGATCCGGGTGACAGGGCCTGTGCGCCTCAGCCGGTCACCGGGTCCAGCAGGCGGCTCCGCTCACCGCTCCAGGAGATCGCCAGTGCGTCACGCGCCCGCGTGCACGCCACGAAGAGCAGGCAGTGCTCGGCCAGCAGATCCGATCGGTGCTGCACGGCGTCCTCGTCGGCCGGCGTCACCTGCGGAGCGAAGGGAAGCACGCTCGACGTCACGCCCACGACGGCGACGCAGCGGAACTCCAGTCCCTTCATCCCGTGCATCGTCGCCACTCGCACACCCGACACCCCCGGCCCCGGGTCGTCCTTGACGGCGACCGCCGGGATGCCCTCCCGGCGCAGACGCGCGATGACGGCGTCGACCAGCGTGTTGAACCGGGCGCACACCGCCACTTCGGACGGTTTGACCCCGTCCTGGTCCACCCAGACCCGGATCTGTTCCATGAGCGCGCGCAGTTCGTCGTCCTGACTGGCGTGGCCCCGGGCCACCGGCACGCGGCCATGCAACTCCGACCGGTAGCCCCGTAGCGAGTCCCGGCCGCCGTCATCGTCGTCGTCCTCGCCGAGCCGGCCCACCGGCTGACCGTCCAGGAGTGACGCCGACCAGCGCAGGATCTCCTCCGTGCTCCGGTAGTTGACGCGCAGCCGGGACGTGCGCCCCCGCACGTCCACACCCAGCGAGCGAAGCGAAACCCGGGAGTCATAGATGCGCTGGTGGGGGTCGCCGACGAGGAACAGGTCGTCGGACTGCTCGGCGACGCAGGCGCGCAGCACCCGCCACTGGGCCGGGTGCAGGTCCTGCGCCTCGTCCACCACGACGTGACGGTAACGCGGTCCCTGCTCCGCGAGGATCCGGGCGGCCTGGTCACAGAGCATGGTGTACGTCGCCGAGTCGCGCGAGGCCAGATCCCCCATGAACCGTTCCATGACCCGCCACAGCCGCGCCCTTTGCACCCGCCCCACCTGCGTGCCGCGCCCCCTGCGCACACATCGCAGGTACTCCTCAGGCGTCCGCAGTCCCTGGGCGAGGACAACGCTCCGAAACTCCTGTGCGAGGAAGCGCTCCGACCAGGGCAAGTTTTCGCGTGCGGCGGCACGGGTCCAGGCGCTCTTCTCGGCTGCCGCCGACAACGGCTTCGGTGAGCTGCCCCGCGCCTCCCGTATGACCCGGGCGGCGAGCGAGTCCACCGTCGTGACGTCGACCCGGTCGAGCAGGTGGGCGTCGGCGTCGCCGAGCAGGACGGCCAGGCTGTCGCGGAGGGCGGCCGCCATGGCGTTGGTGAAGGTGGTGAGCAGGACCCGGTCGCCCTCACCTCCTGTACGCAGCAGATGCCGCACCCGGTGCAGGGCGACGACGGTCTTGCCGGTGCCGGGGCCGCCCGTCACCTGGGCCGGCCCGTTGAAGCCCGGGTGGTAGGCGTACCGCCGCTGGGCGGGATGCAGGAAGACGCGCCAGCGGGTGAAGTCCTCGGTGAGGATCCGCTCCAGCTCACCGGGACCGGTGACCTCCACGATGCGGTCGGGCGTGTTGAGGATCGCCTCGCTGAGCGTGACGGCCGGCCGGTCCTCAGCCGTACGCACCGTCTGTCCGCGCGGGGCGATCAGCTGCTCCCAGACGTCCTCGGGCGAGTAGTCCGCTGCCAGGTACTCCAGCACCTCGTACTGGTCGGCGGGCATCATGGGCGGCGCCATGACCGTCAGGTCGTCGGTCGTGACGCACACCCGTGCCAGCCGCAGGACCTGCTCGTCGATACCCAGATCCCGCAGCACGGTGTCGGAGTGCCTGGCGAAGAGCCGCGCCGGGGTCTCGACCGCCTTGGTCTCGAAGTAGGTCTCCATCTGCTCGAGCGCCTCGACGTTGCGGACCTCCAGACCGCCGGTGGCGCCGTTGACCGAGTAGGCGCGCTTGCAGGCCCAGTTGATCGCCTCGTCGTGCGGAGCGACCCGCAGCAACGTGTACAACTCGCTGCCGTCGTCCGGGGCGAGGAGAACTCCCCGGTAGAATCTGGTGATCCGGATCGTGCGGATCCGGGAGTCGCGCGCCCCTTCGAGCTTCTCCAGGTGGATTCCCTTGCTGGCATGCAGCTGAGGCACGGTCAGCCTGCGGAACATCTGGATGGCGTCGTTGACCTCCTTCTGGACCGGTCTCTGCAGGGAGATCAGATCCCCGACGAAGTCGTCGGAGAGGGCGAGACGGGGCATGGGCGTCCTCGGGTCGTGGCGGGCGGTGGGCGAGCAACAGCCTAGAGACTGATCGGGGCGTCGAGTGACGGAGCTCCCCATAATCGTTGTGTGAAC
>NZ_JAPSIW010000273.1 GCF_031178505.1 Streptomyces sp.
CATCGCCTGGATCTCCCGCCGGTGGACGCACCGCCTCGCGGACCCGACCCCCGGGGCCACGGACGGGGACCTGGCCGACGCGGACGTGACCGACGCGGACCGGCCCGGGCGGGACCGAACCGCCGGGGACCTGGCCGACGCGGACGGGACCGACGCGAACCGGCCCGGGCGGGACCTGGCCGACGGGGACCTGGCTGCCGGCGAGCCGGGCCGGGGGCCCGGCGAGGACGAGGACGCGCCGGAGGACGGCGGCGCAGCGGAACCCGACCCCGAGCGGGCCGCGCAGCTCGCCCGGCAGCGGGCCGCCGTCGCCACCGCCCGCCGCAAGCGGGAGCGCGACGCGGACCCGGAGCGGAGCGGGCTGCGCCGCTCGGTGCTCACGGAGGCCGCCGTCGCCGTCGTGCTGCTCGCCGTCACCACCGTCCTCACCTCCACCGAGCCGGGCCGCACCGAGGAGGAGGCCGGCCGTTCCACCGCCGCCGGGACGGCCGCCGTGCCCGACCGCCCGGTCGACATCCGGCTGCCCTTCGACACCGGTGGCGTCGAAGGCGAGGGCGTGGTCCGGCTGAGCCTGGACCCCGGCCGCACCGGCGCCAACGCGCTCCACCTCTACGTCGAACGCCCCAACGGCAAACCGCTGGACGTCCCCGAGATCAAGGTCGCCCTCACCCTGAAGGAGAAGGGCGTCGGCCCGCTGCCCGTCGCTCCCGACCGCATCCAGACCGGACACTGGAGCGCGAACGGCGTCCAGATCCCGATGCCCGGCGACTGGCGGATCCAGGTGACCGTCCGTACCTCCGAGATCGACCAGACCACCATCGAGAAGAACGTGAAGATCGGCTGACCCGTGACCGAGCGCGACAACGACACCCTTGAGATCTCCCGGCGGCGGCTGCTCGGCACCGTCGGCGCGGCGGGCGCCGCCGGACTCTTCATCGGCGCGGCCGGCGGAGCCGGCGTCTCCGCCGCCGTCTCCGACGGCGGTTCCGGGGGAGCGAGCGGCCCCGGCGGTGCTCCCGCCCTGTCCACGGTCGGCGCGACCGAGGTGATGTTTCACGGGAAACATCAGCCGGGCATCACCACTCCTTCCCAGGCCAGGGGCCACCTGGTCGCCTTCGACCTCGCCCCCGGCGCGGGCCGCAAAGAGGCCGCGGCACTGCTGCGCCGCTGGTCGGCGACGGCGAAGGCGCTGATGGCGGGCGAGGCACCGGCCGGTGACACGGGTGTCGCGCTCGACGCGGGCCCCTCTTCCCTCACGGTCACCTTCGGTTTCGGACGGACCTTCTTCGACCGGACGGGGCTCACGGCGCGGCGCCCGGCCGAACTCGACCCGCTGCCCGCCTTCTCCTCCGACGCGCTCGACCCGCGCCGTTCGGAGGGCGACCTGTGGGTGCAGATCGGCGCCGACGACGCCCTCGTCGCCTTCCACGCCCTGCGCGCCGTTCAGAAGGACGCGGGCGACGCGGCCCGGGTGCGCTGGCAGATGAACGGCTTCAACCGCTCGGCCGGTGCCACCGCGAAGCCGATGACCGCCCGCAATCTGATGGGGCAGATCGACGGCACCGGCAACCCGAAACCGGACGAGCCCGACTTCGACCGCCGGATCTTCGTCCCCGCCGGGGCGCCCGGCGGACAGGAGTGGATGGCCGGCGGCTCGTACGCGGTGGTGCGCCGCATCCGCATGCTGCTCGACGACTGGGAGAAGCTCTCCCTGGAGAAGCAGGAGAAGGTCATCGGGCGCCGGAAGTCCGACGGGGCTCCGCTGAGCGGGGGCACCGAGACCACGGAGCTCGACCTGAACAAGCTCGGCCCGGACGGCAGGCCGGTGATCCCCGACAACGCGCACGCCCGGATCTCCGCCCCCGAACAGAACGGCGGGGCGGCGATGCTGCGCCGGCCGTTCTCCTTCCACGACGGGATCGCCCCGGACGGCACCCCGGACGCCGGACTCCTCTTCATCTGCTGGCAGGCGGACCCGCTGCGCGGCTTCGTCCCCGTGCAGCGGAAGCTCGACCGGGGCGACGCGCTCTCCGCGTTCATCCGGCACGAGACGAGCGGCCTCTACGCGGTGCCCGGCGGGGCGGCCGAGGGCGAGTACGTGGGCCAGCGGCTGCTGGAGGGGTGAGCGGGGCACCGGGCCCATTAGGGTGACGGTATGTCCGCCACCCGGTATACGTATCTCGGTCCCGAAGGCACCTTCACGGAGGCAGCGCTGCGGACGCTGCCCGAGGCGGCGACGCGGGAGCTGGTGCCGATGGTCTCGGTGCCGGCCGCCCTCGACGCCGTACGGAACGGGGAGGCCGCCGCCGCGCTCGTACCGATCGAGAACTCGGTCGAGGGCGGGGTGACCGCGACGCTGGACGAGCTGGCCTCGGGCGAGCCGCTGATGATCTACCGCGAGGTGCTGCTGCCGATCGCCTTCGCGCTCCTCGTGCGTCCCGGGACCGCGTTGTCGGACATCAAGACGGTCACGGGCCACCCGGTGGCGCAGCCGCAGGTACGGAACTGGCTGCGGGCGCATCTCCCCGAGGCGACCTGGGAGTCGGCCGCCTCCAACGCGGACGGGGCCCGGCTCGTGCAGGAGGGCCGGTTCGACGCGGCCTTCGCGGGGGAGTTCGCGGCGGCCACGTACGGTCTGGAGGCGCTGGTCACCGAGATCCACGACGCCGAGAACGCCGAGACCCGTTTCGTGCTCGTGGGCCGTCCGGCGCGGCCGGCGGCGCCGACGGGTGCGGACAAGACGTCGCTGGTGCTGTGGCTCGGTGACGATCATCCGGGTGCCCTTCTCGAACTGCTCCAGGAATTCGCGGTGCGCGGGGTGAACCTGATGCTGATCCAGTCCCGGCCCACCGGGGCGGGCATCGGCAACTACTGCTTCGCCGTCGACGCCGAGGGTCATGTCGCGGACCGGCGGATGGGCGAGGCGCTGATGGGCCTGAAGCGGATCTGCCCCAAGGTGCGGTTCCTCGGCTCGTACCCGAGGGCGGGGGTGGCGCCGGAGGAGGTGCGGCCGCTGCGGCGGGGGACGTCGGACCAGGAGTTCATGGCGGCCTCCGATTGGCTCGCGCGGGCCCAGGACGGCCGGGCCTGACCCGGCTCTCGGGTCTCCCCCGAGGATGACCGGCCGTCCCGTTTCGCGGAGCCGGTCGTCCACAGGCACGGACCACTAGTCCTACCTGCATATTTTTCGGTTACCCACAGAGGTTATCCACAGGCGCTCCGCCGACCTGGGGACAAGTCGACAACACGCCCCCCACAAGGTCGACAAATCACCCCTGGCCTCCCCGCTGTCCGACGCCTCGTCCACAGCGGGCAGCCCCACCCGGGTCGGCGCACCAGCGGGAATCAAGCCGTCGGAGCGGGCAATTCCCACCCGAATGAGCACGGAAATGATGTTTGATCACGGAATTACCCGGCCGGGAACGGAGATTCCCCGCGATCTTCCTTGCAACCCACAGAACTTCCGCACAGCCTGTGGATAACTATTGCCGATCGCCGCCCCACAGCGCCCCGGAGCAACCGCCTCCGGAATTCCCAAGCGGTTCAATCCGGGCAAATCAACACGCGCGACCTTATCCGGTGGGGGCGGGCGAGAACGCCCCGGTAGCCTGGTGGGGTGATTGACCTTCGCCTGCTCCGTGAGGACCCCGACCGTGTTCGCGCCTCCCAGCGCGCCCGTGGAGAGGACGTCGCGCTCGTCGACGCCCTGCTCTCCGCCGATGAGCGGCGCAGGTCGTCCGGCGTCCGCTTCGACGAGCTCCGATCCGAGCAGAAGGCGCTCGGCAAGCTGATCCCCAAGGCCACCCCCGAGGAGCGCGCCACGCTCCTCCAGAAGGCCGAGCAGCTCAAGACCGACGTGAAGGCAGCCGAGGCCGAGCAGAACGAGGCCGACGAGACCGCCAAACGCCTCCTCCTCCAGCTCGGCAACATCGTCCACCCCGACGTGCCGGTCGGCGGCGAGGAGGACTTCGTCGTCCTGGAGACGCACGGCACCATCCGCGACTTCGCGGCCGAGGGCTTCGAGCCCAGGGACCACCTGGAACTCGGCGAGGCGCTCGGCGCCATCGACGTCGAGCGGGGCGCCAAGGTCTCCGGCTCGCGCTTCTACTACCTGACCGGCGTCGGCGCGCTCCTGGAGCTCGCCCTCGTCAACGCGGCCATCGCCCAGGCCACCGAGGCCGGCTTCATCCCGATGCTGACCCCCGCGCTGGTCCGCCCGCGCGCCATGGAGGGCACCGGTTTCCTCGGCCAGGCCGCGGAGAACGTGTACCACCTGGAGAAGGACGACTACTACCTCGTCGGTACGTCCGAGGTGCCGCTCGCCGCGTACCACATGGACGAGATCATCGACGCCGACAAGCTGCCGCTGCGCTACGCGGGCTTCTCGCCCTGCTTCCGCCGCGAGGCCGGTACGTACGGCAAGGACACCCGGGGCATCTTCCGCGTCCACCAGTTCGACAAGGTCGAGATGTTCTCCTACGTCGCGCCCGAGGAAGCGGAGAGCGAGCACAAGCGGCTCCTGGAGTGGGAGAAGCAGTGGCTGACCTCCCTGGAGCTGCCCTTCCAGGTCATCGACGTCGCCACCGGTGACCTCGGCGCCTCCGCCTCCCGCAAGTACGACTGCGAGGCCTGGATCCCGACCCAGGGCAAGTACCGCGAGCTGACCTCCGCCTCGAACTGCGACGGCTTCCAGGCCCGCCGCCTCTCCGTCCGCATGCGCGACGAGCAGAACGGCAAGAAGGTCGTCCAGCCGCTGGCCACCCTCAACGGCACCCTGTGCGCCGTCCCGCGCACGATCGTCGCCATCCTGGAGAACCACCAGCTGGCCGACGGCTCGGTGCGCGTCCCCGAGGTGCTGCGTCCCTACCTCGGCGGACGTGAGGTCCTGGAGCCGATCTCCCGGTGAGCCCCTTCCCCTACCGCCTGGTCGCGACGGACCTCGACGGCACGCTGCTGCGGGCCGACGAGTCCGTCTCGGACCGTACGCGGGCCGCGCTCGCCGCCGCCACGGCGGCGGGCGCCGCGCACATCGTCGTCACCGGCCGTGCCGTGCCCTGGACCCGGCACATCCTCGACGACCTCGGCTACGACGGGCTCGCGGTGTGCGGGCAGGGCGCGCAGGTCTACCACGCCGGTGAGCACCGGCTGCTGACCTCGCTCACCCTGGACCGGCAGCTCGCCGGTCTGGCCCTGTCGAAGATCGAGGCGGAGGTCGGACCGCTGGCCCTGGCCGCGAGCCGTGACGGCCTGGAGGGCGAGGTCCTGATGGGCCCGGGCTACCGGGTGCACGAGGGGCCGCTGCCGTACGTCCCGTACGAGGACCCGGCGGAGGTCTGGGCGGCGCCGCTGACCAAGCTGTACATCCAGCACCCCACGCTCACGGACGACGAACTGGCCCGGGCCGCGCGCCAGACGGCCGGCGGGCTCGTGGACGTCGTCATGGCCGGGCCGGGGATCGTGGAGATCCTGCCGCTCGGCCTGAGCAAGGCGACGGGCCTCTCGCTGGCCGCGCGCCGGCTCGGCGTGAAGGCCGCGGAGACCATCGCCTTCGGCGACATGCCCAACGACATACCGATGTTCGGCTGGGCGGCGCACGGCGTGGCCATGGGCAACGCGCACGCGGAACTGCGGGCCGTGGCGGACGAGGTGACCGCCACCAACGAGGAGGACGGCATCGCGCTCGTCCTGGAGCGCCTGCTGGACGCCTGATCCGGTCCGCGACCTGCCGAAGGCCCGCTCCCCGGAGGGAGCGGGCCTTCGTGGGTCGCGGCCCGCGCGGACCGTGGTCCGCGCGCTCGAAGCGGCCGCCCCCGGGGAATCCCCCGTGTCCCCCGCCCAACCAGTGTGCGCCGGGCGCCCGTTCGGACGCGAACGCTTTTCCGCTCGGGGACGGGGGGCGGCCGCCCCGGCGCGTCAGAAGTTGATCATGTGCCCGGCGATGCCGTGGATCGCTTCCTTGACGGCCTCGCCCAGGGTCGGGTGCGCGTGGACGTTGCGTGCGACCTCGTGCACGGTCAGGTCCCACTGCTGAGCCAGGGTCAGCTCGGGCAGCAGCTCCGTCACGTCGGGGCCGATCAGGTGGGCGCCGACGATCTCGCCGTACGTGGCGTCGGCCACGATCTTGACGAAGCCGGTCGAGTCGCCGAGGCCGTGCGCCTTGCCGTTCGCCATGAAGGGGAACTTGGCGACCTTGACGTCGTAGCCCTTCTCCCGGGCCTGCGCCTCGGTGTAGCCGAAGCTCGCGATCTGCGGCTGGCAGTAGGTGGCACGCGGGATCATGGCGTAGTCGAGCTCCATGGTCTCGGCGTCCGCGATCGTCTCGGCGGCGATGACGCCCATGGCCTCGGCGGTGTGCGCCAGCATCAGCTTGGCGGTGACGTCACCGATGGCGTAGATGTGCGGCACGGAGGTGCGGCAGCGGCCGTCGACGTCGATCGCGCCGCGCTCGGTGAGGGCGACACCGGTGCTCTCCAGGCCGTAGCCGGAGACGTTCGGGGCGAAGCCGATGGCCTGGAGGACCTTGTCGGCCTCCAGCACCTTCTGCGCGCCGTCCTTGCCGGTGACGGTGACGCGGACCTGCGGGCCGGACTCGTCGATCGCCTCGACGCGGGTGGAGGTGAGGACGTCGATGCCGAGCTTGCGGTACTGCTTGGCGAGTTCCTTCGAGACCTCCTCGTCCTCCAGCGGGGCCATCCGGTCGAGGAACTCGACGATGGTGACCTTGGTGCCGTAGTTGTTCAGGACGTACGCGAACTCGATGCCGATCGCGCCGGCGCCGGCGATGACGATCGACTTCGGGGCGTCCTCGGCGAGGATCTGCTGCTCGTACGAGACGACCCGGTCGCTCAGGGAGGTGCCGGGCAGCAGCCGGGGGCTGGCGCCGGTGGCGATGATGCAGTTGTCGAAGGTGATGGTCTGCGTGGTGCCGTCCGACTTCGCCACCTGGAGGGTGTTCGCGTCGAGGAAGGTGCCCCGGCCGTCGAACTCGGTGATCCCGTTCTTCTTCATGAGGAAGTGGACGCCCTTGACGCGGCCGTCCGCGACCGTGCGGCTGCGGCGGTACGCCTCGCCGTAGTCGAAGGAGACGGTGCCGTCGACCTTGATGCCGAAGGTCTTGGCCTCGTGGTGGAAGATGTGGGCGAGTTCGGCGTTGCGCAGCAGCGCCTTGGTGGGGATGCAGCCGACGTTCAGGCAGACACCGCCCCAGTACTTCTCCTCGACGACCGCGACCCGCTTGCCCAGCTGGGCGGCGCGGATGGCGGCGACGTAGCCGCCGGGGCCAGCTCCGAGTACGACGACGTCGAAGCGGTCTGACATGACTGACTCCCGAAGGTGGTGAGGGTGTTCGGTCCGCGTACGGCCCCACAGTAGTCCCGAGACCCCCGCTCGGTCAGTTGTAGGATGACTGGGCAACCGGGCGTATGAAGGGCGGAACGGGATGGCACTGAAGGCGGCGGGGCGGACCTCGCTGGTGGACTCCGTGGTGGATCAGCTGCGGGCGCAGCTCGCGGACGGCGAGTGGGCGGTCGGCGACCGCATCCCCACCGAGCACGACCTCGCCCAGCAGCTCGGCGTGGGCCGCAACACCGTCCGCGAGGCGGTGCGCGTCCTCGTCCACTCCGGCCTTCTCGAATCCCGCCAGGGCAACGGCACCTTCGTCAGGTCGGCGGCCGATCCGGCGGCCGCCCTGAACGGTGTCCGGCACGCCGGCGCCCGCGACGTCCTCGAACTCCGGGTCGCCCTGGAGGCCGAGGCGGCGCGCCTGGCGGCGGTACGGCGCGACACCCACGACCTGCTGCGGCTGCGGGCGGCGCTGGCCACCCTGCGGGAGGAGGGCGACCGGGACGCCGACGCGGACCTCGCCTTCCACCGGGCGGTGGTGAGCGCCACGCACAACGCCGCTTTCATCGAGGTGTACCGATTCTTCTCCACCCAGGTTCATGAAGTCCTGGTGGCCGCCCTCGGTGACCGGGCGATGCCCCCGGTGGACATCGACGCCCACGAGGCCCTCGTGGCGGCCGTCGAGGCGGCCGACCCGGAGGAGGCCGAGCGCCGGGCCAGGGAGCTGCTGCGGGCCCCGATCGAGACGGTCGAGGCGCTGACGGCCGGGCCCGGGACAGCCGGC
>NZ_JAPSIW010000986.1 GCF_031178505.1 Streptomyces sp.
CGCTCCCCGACCACCTGGGGGAGGCGGAGGCCGTCGCCATGATCGGCACCGGCCGCACCACCCTCGGCATCCTCCAGTTCGCGGAACTCGGCCCGGACTCCGTCGCGATCGTCCCGGCGGCGGCCGCCGGCATCGGCACCCTGCTCGTCCAGTACGCCAAGAACGCCGGCGCCACCGTCATCGGCCTCGCCGGCGGCCCCCACAAGGTCGCCCGCGTCCGCGCCAACGGCGCCGACCTCGCCGTCGACTACACGGAACCGGACTGGGCCGACAAGGTCCGCGCCCATCTGGGCGGACGCGCCGCGACCGTCGTCTTCGACTCGGTCGGCGGTGACACCGGCCGCGCCGCCGTCGATCTCCTCGGCAGGGGCGGCCGCCACCTCGTCTTCGGCTGGTCGGGCGCGGGCCTGCGCGGCGGCGAGGCCCTCACCTTCACCCCCGGGGAGCTCGCGGACCGCGGCATCACCTCGCAGTCCGTCCTCGGACCGGTGATGCTCCGGAAGGCCGGCGGGGACGTCCGCACCCTCGAACTCGCCGCGCTCGCCGCCGCGGCCGACGGCACGCTCCGCCCCGCCGTCCAGACCTTCCCGCTCGCCGAGGCGGCGCGGGCCCATCGTGCCCTGGAGACCCGGGGCACGATGGGGAAGGTGGTCCTCGTCCCCTGAGACCCGCCGGACCGGGGAGTACGGCGCCGGGGGAAGGATCAGACCCCGAGCACGTCCCAGGAGTGCCCCTTGAACTCCTTCAGGAAGTCGGGGTGGTCCTCCCACATCCGGGCGGCGGAGCGCAGCACGTCCCAGTTGTGCTCCAGCGCCTGGTCCACCACCTGACGCAGCTCCGGCGCCGTCTCCCGCTTCTCCACGAGGCCGTTCACCGCGGAGGCGGCCTGCACCGTGTAGCGCAGCGCGCGCAGGGCCCGGGAGGTGTCGTCCATGCCGAAGCCGTGGTCCTTGCCGTTCTCGGGGTCGAACAGCGGCGTGAGCCGCGCCTCGATGAAGGCCGTGATCCGCTCGAACCGCTGCCGGATGTCCGAGCGCTGCTGAATGTCCATGTCCATCCCCCCTTCCTACACCGAACCCAGCTTCGTCAGCGCCGCGTCCGTCAGGCGGTACACCGTCCACTCGTCCTGCGGGCGCGCGCCGAGGGACTCGTAGAAGTCGATCGACGGCCTGTTCCAGTTCAGGACCGACCACTCCAGGCGTTCGTAGCCCCGCTCGACGCAGATCCGGGCCAGCTCGGCCAGGAGCGCCTTGCCGTGGCCGCCGCCGCGCAGCTCCGGACGGACGTACAGGTCCTCCAGGTAGATCCCGTGGACCCCGCGCCAGGTCGAGAAGTTGAGGAACCAGAGCGCGAAGCCCGCGACCTCGCCCGTGTCCGTCTCCGCGATGTGCGCGTAGGCGGCGGGGCGGTCGCCGAAGAGTGCGTCGTGGAGCTGCCCGGGGGTGGCGCGGGCCTCGTGGAGGGCCTTCTCGTACTCCGCGAGGTCGCGGATCATGCGGTGGATGACGGGGACGTCGGCGGGAACGGCGGTACGGATCATGGCCCCAGCCTGCCCCGGGGGACACCGTCCTGGCCAGAGGCACCGGGGCACGCCCTCCCGGCCGGAGACCCGGCTCACGCCCACCCGGTCCGGGGCCCGGCTCACGCCCTTCCGGCCGGAGACCCGGCCCGCGTCCTCCCGGCCGGAGACCCGGCTCACGCCCACCCGGTCCGGGGCCCGGCTCACGCCCACCCGGTCCGGGGCCCGGCTCACGTCCTCCTCGCCGACAGGGTCACGGCGAGCGCCACCTGTCCGGCGTCCAGGACGCGCGCGCCGTCCTCGATGTCCCACAGCGCGTTCTGGAGCACCCGGCCCAGCGTCCAGGCGACCGCCCGGCCCCGGTCGAGGCCCAGGCGTTCGGTGAGGAGGTCGAACCGCCGGAGGACCTCCGCCCGCTCCCCCTCTCCCGTACGTCCCCGGAGCGCGGGCAGCAGGTCGAAGCCCGGGTCGCC
>NZ_JAPSIW010000987.1 GCF_031178505.1 Streptomyces sp.
GTCCGGGATGTCGGCCGGCGGAAGGAGGATCCGCCCGGCGGCGCCCTCCACGGCCCGGGCCGTCGCATCGGCGTTCCCGACCTCGATGTACGGGATCCAGCGGGGGTTCCCCGGATCCTCCTGGAGTTCGGCCACACCGCCGAAAGAGGCCGTCCGCTGGTCCCCGGCCGCGGTGGAGACCACCCGGTAGGTCATGCCGGGCGCCTCCATCACCGCCCACCGCCAGCCGAACAGGGCCCGGTAGAAACCGAGCACCCCCTCCGGGTCGGCGGCGTGCAGCTCCACCCACACCAGGGTGTTCGGGGACGACGTCCGCTCCAGGCCCCGGAGCCGCCCCGGCTGCCGGACGGCGAAGTCGGCACCGCCCGGGTCGGTGAGGTACACCATGCGCCCGGCGTCCGCCACGTCGGGCGCGGGGACGCGGACGGTGGCGCCGGCCTCCTGGGCGGTCCGCCGGGCGGCGTCCGCGTCCTCCGTGTGGAAGGAGACCGTCCAGGCGCTCGCCGCTCCCTCCTCGGCCGGCGGGCCGAGCCCGCCGACCGCGCGGCCGTCCTGCTGGAAGAACCCGTGACCACCGGCCCCGGGGCCCGCCGGGCGGAACTCCCAGCCGAAGACGGAACCGTAGAAGGCCGCCGCGGCCTCCGTGTCGGGGCTGCCGAGAGCGATCCAGCAGGGCGACCCCGTCGTGAACTGCGTACCGAGCATGAGCGCCGTCCGTCCTTCCGTCCTCCGCGACCGGCTCCGGCCACCATGGCCGATCCCCGCCCCCGCACCGGGACGGCGCGGCCGCACTCACGGGGGTTCATCCGACCGGCCGACGGTCCGGGCGCCACGCCGTGCCACGGCCGCGCGGAAGCCCGCGGCCACCGGCGCCGGTTCCGTCCGCCGGCCCGGGGGCGTGTCCGTCATCGGCCGTCCGGGCGGCCGGGGCCGGGAGGGCCCGTCCGCTCGCGTACCGCCCGCCCCGCCGCGCATGGGGGGCGTCACGCAACCGCCCCGCCCCCTTCCGCGCCCGCCGTCCCCGCCGCGGCCGTCGCCTCCAGGTCCGTCATCAGCAGCTCGCCGTTGAGCGCCACCGCCGCCCGGTAGCCGAGGCTCGCCGCGTTGACGACCTGCTCCGTCGGACCGGTGACGTTGCCGGCGGCCCAGACGCCGGGGACGCTGGTCCGGCCGGTCTCGTCGATCACCACGAACTCCCCGAAGGGGGTCTCGCGCAGGTCGGCGCCGAGCTGCCGCAACACCCCGTCCCGGGCGGCGAGGCGCTTGGCGCCGGCGAAGAGCACGGACCGTTCCACGACCCGCCCGTCGGTGAGGCGTACACCGGTCAGCCGGTCGTCCGTGACGACGAGCCCCGCCACCTCGCCGGACACGACCCGTACCCCCGCCGCGTCGAGCAGGGCCGCGTCCCGCTCCGAGAGCTCCGCCCCGTGCAGGAAGAGGGTGACGTCGCCGGACAGCCGGGAGACGACGAGGGCCTGGTGGGCGGGCATCGCGGGGTGGGCGACGACGCCGAGGGGCAGGTCGCGGACCTCCCAGCCGTGGCAGTACGGGCAGTGCAGCACGTCCCGCCCCCACCGGTCGGCGAGTCCGTCGATCCCGGGGAGTTCGTCGACGAGACCGGTGGTCACCACCAGTCGCCGGGCCCGGACCGTACCGCCGTCCGCGAGGGTCAGGACGAAGCCGTCGGCTCCGTCCGGGGCCGCGCCCGTCACCTCGCCCGACCGCCACTCGACCCCGTACGCGGCGATCTCGCGCCGCCCCTCGGCGAGGAAGTCGGCCGGGCTCATGCCATCCCGCGACAGGTACCCCTGCATGTGGGCCGAGGCGGCGTTGCGCGGCTCGCCGGCGTCCACGACCAGCGTCCGCCGGCGCGAGCGGCCGAGGACGAGCGCCGCGCTGAGCCCGGCGGCGCCACCGCCGACGACCACGGCCTCGTGCGCCTCGCCTCCCTGAGCGTCCCCGCGCGAGCCCGTCCCCGCGTCGCCAACCGCG